>CAYWSS010000207.1:0-8783 GCA_964460505.1 uncultured Caldilineaceae bacterium
ACGGCAAAAGGACGCTACGATAGCGGCTACAAAGGTGTGTGCCTAAGTAGTTACGGTACAGGGTCGCATGTTGCAGGGTTGCAGGGTCGCATATTCGTAAATTCGTAGATTTCAGAGGAATCAGACAATCCCTTGTGGGAAGACAACGAGTATAAAAATGGGCGGTTTGGAATTAGGTGTGACGCGAAGCAACTACTATTTACCTAACTCCCAGCCCCTGAATCCTATTTACAAAGGAGTTCTCCAATGAATTACCACAATTTAGGCCGAACCGGATTAAAAGTATCGGAGTTGTGCCTGGGCACAATGACCTTTGGCTACGGTACAGATTTGGCTGATGCCAAACGCATGGTTGATGCCAGCCTGTCCGCCGGCATCAATTTTTTTGATACCGCCAATGCCTACGGCGGTGGATTGTCGGAGGAGTACCTGGGCAAAGCGCTAAAAGGGCACCGCCGCGAAGCCATTGTGGCCACTAAATTTTTCAACCCGATGGGGCCGGGTATTAACGACTCCGGCATGAGTCGGGTCAACGTTTTTAACGCCATCGAGGATAGTCTGCGCCGGTTGCAGATGGATTACGTGGACATCTACTACATTCACCACGTTGATGTGCAAACCCGGCTGGAAGAGATGCTGCGGGCAATGGAAGATTTGGTGCGGCAGGGCAAAGTTCACTACCTGGCGTGCAGTAATTACGAAGCCTGGCGGCTATCCGAGGCGACGGCCATCAGCGAGCGCAACAACCGGACCCGATTTGAATGTTATCAGCCGCTGTACAATCTGGTCACCCGCGACATCGAAGATGAATTGATTCCGCTGTGCCGGCACAAAGGGCTGGGCGTGGTTACGTGGGCGCCGCTGGGCGGCGGTTATCTATCCGGCAAATACAAACCCGGCGAAATAACGCTGGCGGGTACGCGCTCGGAGGAAAACTGGGCCTATCCCAGCGAGTTCTTCGCGCCAAACTGCGCCGAAATTTTACAAACGTTGCTGGATATCTCGGAAGAATTGGGGCGCAGCCCGGCCCAGGTAGCCATTCGATGGGTGGTAGAGCAACCGGGCATCACTTCGGCCATTGTTGGGGCACGAACGCTGGCGCATCTGGAAGACAACCTGCAAGCCTCAACGTGGCAATTGCCGCCCGAAGCCAAACAGCGGCTGGATGATGTTTCGCGGCCGCCGGAACGTTACCCAAAAGCAATGGAAAAAACCATGAAGGCCCGGCGGGACAATGCCGTAAAGATGCCGTCGCTTTAATTGTGTCTAAAAAATTGTCAAATGATTTTTGTGATGCGTGACGAATGATACTTGCAGGGTGCAGGTGGGCTTAAGCAGCGGTTTAATCACGCATCACGGACCTGCTGCCGAACCCGGAGAACCAATCTTGATTACCCGCTCAGAACTTGAATCCGTAAAAAAACAGGCCACAGAAATTTTGGGCAAAGCCGGCGTCGTTGTGCGACGGGATGAAATTGACCGCATGCAAGCCGCCGATTTTGGCCTGAGCGAATTAAAAATAAGCGGCGCGCAAATTGTAACGCTGGTCGATACCGGCAAAATTGCGGCCAAGCTGCTAATTATGTTGCCCTGGCAAACAGAGCCGGAACATACCCACCCAAAAATTGATGCTTACGCCGGCAAGGAAGAAACCGTGCGCTGCGAGTGGGGCGAATTGTACCTGTACGGCCCCGGCAAAACCACGCCAAATCCCAAAGGCCGCCCGCCGGAACACCGCAAGCACACTTACACGGTGTGGCGTGAATACGTTCTGCACCCCGGCGACCAGGTCACCTTTCCACCCAATACGCCGCATTGGTTTCAGGGCGGGCCGGAAGGTTGCGTTTTCTGGAGCTTCTCCACCAAGGTTATCGACAAAGAAGACCGGTTTACCGACCCGGATATTCAACGCAAAACAATCATTGTGAATGACATTGGAGCAAACAAGTAAGTGCCACCCCAATATTTTATTAAATTACCGCGAAAGTTTGAAACACCGGCAGAGAATCACCGGTGATACAGTTTAATTTGATTATCAATCTATTTAGAAATTAGTTTGCAGGAGGTGATGCATATGCACGCATCGACAAATGGAAGAAGTGGTAAGATGTCGATTGACCAACTGAAAGAAGTTGCGGTTCAGGTGAGAACCGACATTATTGAAATGATTTTTGAAGCCCAGGCCGGGCATCCGGGGGGTTCGCTTTCTGCGGCGGATATTGTGACCGCGCTCTACTTTAGGGTAATGAATATCGACCCGCAAAATCCAGGTTGGCCCGACCGCGACCGGTTTATTCTCTCCAAAGGGCACGCCTGCCCGGTCTGGTACGCAGCGCTGGCCGAACGGGGATTTTACGACAAATCTCACTTGATGACCCTGCGCAAGCTCAATAGTATTTTGCAGGGGCACGCCGATATGGTTAAAACGCCGGGGGTGGATATGACCGTCGGTTCGCTGGGGCAGGGTCTTTCTGCCGGGTTGGGCATGGCGCTGGCCGGCAAGTTGCAAAAGAAAGATTATCACGTGTGGGTGGTTGTTGGCGATGGCGAAGCCCAGGAAGGCTCCATTTGGGAAGCGGCGATGGCCGCTTCAACGTGGAATATTGATAACCTGACGGCTATTCTGGACAACAACGGCATTCAAAACGACACCTTTACCGACGACATCATAATTCGCAGAGACCAGGCCGCAAAGTGGAAAGCCTTCGGCTGGAACGTTATCGAAATTAACGGTCACGATATGGAGCAAGTGGTCAACGCGCTGGAAGAAGCAAAAACCGTTAAAGGTATGCCCACCATTGTTATTGCCGAAACCGTAAAAGGCAAAGGTGTATCATTTATGGAGCACGTTCCGGCCTGGCACGGCAAAGCCCCCAACCCGGAACAGGCCGAAATTGCACTTGGAGAAATAAGGAGCTAATTATGAGACCATCTGTTTATCATTACCTCAGACCCGAAATTGTCGCCGGATTAGGTTTGGACAAGCCGTTTGCCAACGCTCAAATGCAAGCCACCCGCAGAGCCTTTGCAGAAACCATTCTGGAAATTGGCGCGGCAAATCCCAGGGTTGTGGTGCTGGACGCCGACGTCTCCAAATCCATTGGTACCATTAAATTTGCCGAAAAGTTTCCGGACCGCTCTTTTAACTTTGGCATTGCCGAACAAAATATGATGGCCGCTGCAGCCGGCATGGCCACCACCGGCCTCATTCCCTTTGCCTGCACCTACGCCGTTTTTGCCAGCATGCGCGCGCTGGACCAGGTACGCAACAGCATCCATTACCCGCGCTTAAATGTTAAAATCGCCGCCAGCCACAGCGGAATTACCCCCGGCCCGGATGGCGTTACCCATCAGGCGCAGGAAGATATTTCTATTTTGCGCTCGCTGGCCAACTCCTGTATTATTGCGCCGGCAGATTCACCCACCACCAAACAAGCCATCTGGGCCGCCGCCGAGTATGATGGCCCGGTCTACCTCAGCTTCACCCGCGACCCGGTGCCGGTACTCTTTACCGATGATTTTCCCTTTGAACTGGGCAAAGCGGTCACCATCCGCAAAGGCTCAGATGTAACCATCATTGCCATGCGTGACCTGGTAGCCCAGGCCCTGGTTGCCGCCGAACGGCTGGCGCTGGATGACGGTGTAAACGCCCGGGTTATCTACTGCCACACCATCAAACCACTCGACGTGGAGGCCGTGCTGCAAGCCGCCGCTGAAACCGGGGCCATTGTGGTGGCCGAAAACAATGTAAGATACGGCGGGCTGGGCAGCGCCGTGGCCGAATTGCTGGTGGCCAATAATCCCATCCCTATGCGTCAAATTGGCGTAAACGACACCTTTGCCGAATCCGGCCCCTATCTGGAAGTGATCGAAAAGTACGGGCTGACCTCGCCGCACATTGCCAACGCCACCCGCAAAGTATTGGCTCACAAAGCGCGTTTGGCAGAACGTACGGTGACAATTCCGGCAGTCGTAGCGTAACCAAAGCAAGAGACAAATCCATTTTTTGATGAGCATTTAACAACGGATTGCAGCCAAGCAGCTTTTCTGTTTAACCACGTTCAGATTAGTTGAACCCACCCGATACACTATCCAATCTACCCGAGATAGTTCTGTGGTTTGGTGGCGCTGTTCAGAATGCAACCGCCGGCACAACACAAACTTTAACCGGGTATAATTTAAAGGCGTGCCGGTCACCCAAATATCTAAAATAATTTTTCAAGAAAAGAAACCAAGGAGCATTTCAATGAACAAACCAAAAGTATTTGTGACCCGGTCCATCCCGGAAAAAGGTCTGGCAATGATTAGAGAATTTTGCAATGCGGATATCTGGCCCGAAGAATTACCGCCGCCCCGCGAGGTGCTGCTTGAGCGCATCAAAGGGGTTGATGGTATCTTATCGCTGCTCACCTCAAAAATTAATCCGGAAGCTATGGACATTGCCGGGGCGGGTCTGAAAGTGGTCAGCAACTATGCCGTGGGTTTTGACAATATCACCATTCCGGAAGCCACCAAACGAGGCATTCCGGTGGGCCACACCCCCGGCGTACTGACCGATACCACCGCAGACTTTGCCTTTACCTTGCTGATGTCCGCCGCCCGCCGCGTGGTAGAGGGAGACAAATACACCCGGGCCGGTAAATGGAAAACATGGGGGCCAAAACTGCTGCTGGGTACTGATATTCATGGGGCTACGCTGGGTCTGGTTGGTTTTGGCCGAATTGGCAAAGCGATGGCCAAACGCGCCATGGGCTTTGACATGAAGGTACTCTACTTTGACCCGGTGAACCCGAACGACCCCGATGCCGCCGCCTTGAACGCCCAATCTGTTGACCTGGAAACGGTTTTGCGCGAGTCTGATTTTGTCTCGCTGCACACCCCGCTCAACGACCACACCTACCATCTGATGAATTCTGACACACTCGGTAAAATGAAATCAACCGCCACCCTGATTAATTCCGCCCGCGGCCCGGTCATTGACCCCGATGCCCTGTACCACGCCCTGAACGATGGCACCATTGCCTATGCCGCGCTGGACGTTACCGAACCGGAACCTCTCCCCCTTGACAGCCCGCTGCTAACCCTGGACAATATCATCATTGCCCCGCACATTGCCAGTGGCAGCCGGGCCACTAGAGACAAAATGGCCGAAATCGCGGCCAACAACCTGATTGCCGGGTTACAGGGCAAACGATTACCGCACTGCGTTAATCCCGAAGTGTACGAGTAATTAAGGTTGGTGGAGTTTGAAGGAGTGCAAAACTATAGTTTTGCACTCCTCGTTGTCGTTCAATCAGGGCCTGCCGGCCCCCTTTAAAAAAGCTAAGCGATGGGGGGTGTCAGTCCGGCACCATAATATCTTCCAGACACTGCTGTTCCCAATCGTGGTGCTCGTGGGACCAGGGCTGTTAGTTCTACGGTTATGTCATTGCGAGGCATATTTTGCCGAAGCAATCCCCACGTTGCAGGCCGGAAATTGCTTCGTCCGCTTCGCTTCCTCGCAATGACATGGGCAGAATCTTTAGAACTGAACAGCCCTGACCAGTTAATCGCTCAAAAACAGGCAGCTTAATCCCTTTTTTACCACACGAATTCCGCGGTTTTTCATCCCTCAAACTTTGCCAATCCCCTCCACCTAAGGTATACTTCCCAGTTGCACTAATGTTCTATTTTTAGATGTCAGTAGTCAGATTGTCTAAAGACTTGGAGTTTGACTACTGGCATCTGACTACCGTCTACTGCACCGGAGGAAACAATGCCCGCATTTGAAGTAGTATCCGATTACGAACCCACCGGCGACCAGCCGAGCGCTATCGGTCAGTTGGTGGAAGGCCTTGAGGATGGGTTGGTTCATCAAACCTTGCTGGGGGCCACCGGCACCGGAAAAACCTACTCCATTGCCAAAATAATTGAGAAAGTGCAAAAACCCACGCTGGTTATGGCCCACAACAAAACACTGGCCGCCCAGCTTTACAGCGAATTCAAGGAATTCTTTCCCAACAACGCGGTGGCCTACTTTGTCAGCTACTACGATTATTACCAACCCGAAGCCTACATTCCCAAAAGCGACACCTACATTGAAAAAGATGCCCAGATCAACGACGAAATTGATCGCCTGCGGCTGGCCGCCACCCAGTACCTCTTCTCCCGTAACGACGTAATTATTGTGGCCAGCGTCAGCGCCATTTACGGCCTGGGCAGCCCGGAAGATTACGGGCAGGTGGTCATCAACTTCCGGCAGGGCGACATCCGCAAGCGAGACAAAGTCCTGCGCCATCTGGTTGATATTCGCTACGACCGCAACGATTACGATTTGAAACCGGGCACCTTTCGCGTGCGCGGCGACACGCTGGAAATTATGCCGGCTTATGGCCAACAGGTCTACCGCATCGAGTTCTTTGGCGACGAGATCGACCGCATCACCGAAGTGGACGCGCTCACCGGCGAAATCCTCAACCGGCACGTCAGCCTGGATATTTACCCGGCCAGGCACTTTATCACCCCGCAGGAAAAGCTGGAAGAGGCGCTGGTAGATATTGAAAATGAAATGGAAGAACAGTTGGAGTTGTTCCGATCCGAAGAGAAGCTGCTGGAAGCGCAGCGGCTGGAGCAACGCACCCGGTACGATCTGGAAATGCTGCGCGAAGTGGGTTACTGCTCCGGCATCGAGAATTACAGCCGCCCGCTGGGCCGCCGCGAACCGGGCAGTACCCCGTGGACCCTGCTCGATTATTTTCCCGATGATTTTTTGATTGTGGTTGATGAAAGCCACATGAGCCTGCCCCAGA
Organism: uncultured Caldilineaceae bacterium; assembly: GCA_964460505.1. Taxonomy (GTDB): domain Bacteria; phylum Chloroflexota; class Anaerolineae; order 4572-78; family J111; genus J095. The sequence goes on from CAYWSS010000207.1 coordinate 6,789, forward strand.
TCAGGGGGATGTTTGCCGGCGATCGCAGCCGCAAAGGAGTGCTGGTTGATTTCGGTTTCCGCCTGCCAAGCGCGCTGGATAACCGCCCGCTCAATTTTGACGAGTGGGAGGAACATATTCACCAGATTATTTACACCAGCGCCACCCCCGGCCCGTACGAAATGGACCACGGGCAGCAAATCGTCGAGCAGATCATTCGACCGACCGGCCTGATTGACCCCGAAGTGGATGTGCGCCCCATCAAAGGTCAAATTGATGATTTGATTGGGGAGGTGAATGAACGCATCGGGCGCGGCGAACGAGTTCTGATCACCACCCTCACCAAACGAATGGCGGAGGATTTGGCCGATTATATGATGGAGCTGGGCATAAAGGTACACTACCTGCACAGCGATATCCACACCCTGGAGCGGGTGGAGATTTTGCGCGATTTGCGGCTGGGCATTTACGATGTGGTGGTGGGCATCAACCTGCTGCGCGAGGGGCTGGACCTGCCGGAAGTATCGCTGGTGGCTATTCTGGATGCGGACAAAGAGGGTTTTCTGCGTTCGCGGCAGGCGCTGGTACAGACCATCGGCCGCGCGGCGCGGCACATTAACGGCAAAGTGATTATGTACGCCGACAGAATCACCGATTCGATGCGCTACGCCCTCGACGAAACTGACCGGCGGCGGGCCAGGCAAATGGCGTATAACAAAGAACACGGCATCGAACCGCAATCGATCATCAAGCAAATCAAAGACCTCACCGCCGAAGTGGCCTCCGAACAGGACGACCAGAAAATGGTGGCCGAGTCTCGCGCGGCGTACAATGTGACCGGCGCCATGCCCCTGCACGAAATTGAACATCTCGTGGAGCAGTTGGAGAAGCAAATGAAAGCCGCAGCGGCTGAATTGGAATTTGAAAAAGCCGCCGCCTTCCGTGATCAGGTTGCAGAATTAAATGAACAGATCAAGCTCATTAAAGACGCCGGCGACCCGCGACCCGCGTGGGAAAAAATAATGGCAGAGTAGGCAGGGAACAAGTAGCAGGTGTTGAAGAGTGGATGGGTAATAATTTTGAAAAAATAGCCTTCTACCAGTAACCTTTCATTGAATCACTTATTTGATTGACAAACCGGTGAGACAAAAAATCTAATGGTTTTCAGCAGAAGGAGTCACAAATGAATACGCCAAAACAATTGATTGTCTCTGATCCGGCCATTATGACGGGAAAACCGGTTGTGGCCGGTACGCGTATTTCCGTTGAATTGATTCTGGAGAAGCTGGCCGCCGGTGAAAGCGGGGAACAAATTATAGCCGCTCACCCCCGTCTAACGCCGGAAGCGATTCAGGCTGCCCTAACCTTTGCCGCCGAGATATTGTGTACTGACGTTATCTACCCAACGGCTGAAGCCGTATGAACTTTGTAGCGGAATCCAGTCTCGCCTTCGCGGTTATCAAGCCTGGCGCTATCCGTATCCGTAGAAGCAAAAAATAACGTTGAAGTAGGTGCCGGACCGTAAAAAGTAGCAGAGTATTATTTCGCACGCTTGCGACTCCTGCAACTCTGCAACTCTGCAATTCTGCAACCCTGCGACTCTGGAGTAAAACAGTTGAAAATCCTTGGAATCATTTTTGCCGTACTCGCTATCATCATCGGCCTGCGAATGGTCATCATCGCCATATTAACGGCTTTTACGGGCAGGGTGCTGGTCCGTACCGGCATGAAATCCCGCTGGCAGCAAGCTCCTACCATGAATGATGCCTGGCGCTTTGCCTTCCGGGATGCGCTGATGGGCTTTCTCTTCATTATTCTGGGCATTGCCCTGGTGATGTGAGGTTCGGCCATTAGCCATCGAATGAATTCGACGGCTAATTATGAAAAACCCGTTGAAACGGGTTGACCCATCAACCTAACACGTTTTAACGTGTTTTCTGTCTTAGACCCCGAATTCATTCGGGGTACAAATTCAGTGAACCCGTCAAAATCGCGCTGTGGCCGGTCTCTTGACCG
>CAYWSS010000208.1:0-4225 GCA_964460505.1 uncultured Caldilineaceae bacterium
ATATTATACTCCCATTATGGGCAGCGCCGTAAATCAGCGCCGCGAAGTTGCCAACATTCCCGGCCGGCGTAATGGGCGCGTAACTGGCGCGTAAAATTATCGCCCCAATCAATGGCATACAGCACCGGCCCATTGAGCAGAGGGCTGTTGGCGGCAAACGGGGCGGCAAAATCGTTCCAGCCGTGTACATCCTGCACCAGAATCAGGGCGGGTGTCGATAAGTTGGCGTTGGCTACGGCTTCAAGTTGCGCGGGAGAAATATCATATTTTCCTTTTTGCTCAACCAGCAGCGGCGGTAAATTCCAGATGAAATTGTAAGCCGTGAAACCAAGAACCAGAACCAGCGGCAACCCGCGTAACGGTGGCCGCCACCGGCCCAAACGTTGGCCCAAAATCTGGATGCCGCGGGCAGTGAGTATCAGGAACGCGGGTAACGCATCGTAATAGTAGCGGGGAAATCCACCGTCTGCCCCGCCAAAGGCCCAGTAAAAAATATGCACAAAAATGATAAAAAACAGCGCGCCCAGCAGCAGCCAATCCCAGCGATTGGCTCGCCGGAACAGGAAAGGAACCGGCATAAAAAGTAAATTGCTCCAGCCGGGCCAGCCGAACAAACCTGTTGCCAGGGTGACCAATTTGAGCCGGGTGTTGATGAAAATGGCACTATGCAGGGTGTAGCCCTGCGCCCCGATGTTGGGGCCAAACCCAACCCGGTCATAGGGCCAGACCAGGGTGTAGGCATTAAACAGGGGGTTGCCGGTAACGGCCCACCAGAAGAGCGGGAGCAGCAACGCCACCGGCAGCCCTCCCAGCACCAGCCACAGCAGCACCGTCCAGTTGAGTTTGCCGCGGGCAATCAGCACCAGCAGAAAAATGCCTATTGCCAGGCCGGTGCTCAATGCGGCAAATGGGCGGGTGATAAAGGCTGCCCCCACAAATGCCCCGGTGAGAAGTGCGAACAGCGTTGGCCGGTGGCCTTCTACCAGATAGTAGAGCGCCAGCAGCGACAGGGTAACCCAAAAAAGCGAGGCAGAATGGGATAGCAGCGAGCCGGATAAAAACAGGAATCCGGGCGTAACCAGGCCCAGTCCGGCAGTTAGCAGCGGGAGATAGCGAGCGCCGGCATCGTTTGAATAATAGCAGCCACATAACCAGGCGATGCAGCCCAAGGTAACGCTTCCCAGAAGTGCGTTTACCAACCACGGAGCATTAATTCTAATTCCCAGGTTCAGCAGCAGCGGCCAGCCGATGTGGTACTTGCCAAATCGCCGGCCCTGGTAATCCAGCACAAACGGCGACCAGAAAGCATCGGCCAGGGTTGGGGTAGGAGTCGTCAGCCGGTTCAGGGCAAACAGTTCGGCCTGAAACAGATACGCTGCTTCATCTTCAGAGTGCGGCACGTGTTCAGAAATCTGGCTCGCCATCATGACAATTGCAGCAAAGGCAATCAGACAAACGGCGATAACGGCACCCCAAATCCGGAAATTTGCCGGCGTGTCATATTGGGCTTTTGATGACCGGTTGCTTTTATTGTTGGTTGTGATTATTGGCACTTGTAACTGAACCGTAATGCTTAAGCAATATAATTAGGCGGTAGTTTCTTAAAAAGCAGGGGGAAGTCGCCCAAAACCTCAAAGGTTTTAAAAACCTTTAAAGCCGTACCAAAAAAATAAGGCACTACAGGATTTCGCAGGATCAAAGTAAAGAATTTGCCACGAATTAACACGAAAAAATAAAAAATTAGTGTAATTCGTGGCAGATAAAATACGTTTTTTATAGAGCGATCCTGCAACCTACCAGAGAGTCAAAAATAATTGTTCCAAAATCCGTGATAAGTGACTCGCTACCCGACATCTGGGCAGATTCACCTGCCTGAAAGCTGTTACAGAGTCAAGTTACTCTAATTATTGGGTATTTTCGGTCTAAAATCAAGCTTCCGGGAAGGTTTGTCGGGTAACGAATAAAATTTCCCGGTTCGGTTCTAAAACGACGCCCCGTTTTTAGTGATATAATAAAGCGATTGCAAACTTTTCCCGTTAAAAATTCAGGCAAGTCGGACAGCCCCAATCGGGATGATGGCGGGTTAAAATCTGATTACTGACATCTGATCGCGAAGCGTGGCTATTATATTTTAAGGAGGTTTTTCAATGACCGGGCATCTTGTATTTGAGGCAGTTAACCGTTCACGGCATCAATTAGTTTTAAACTATCGCCTTGATGAGATAGTTTTTTCGACGGTTTATTGGTACGATACCGTCAATTTCTACGAGCTTGAAGCTCGTTTTGGTGAGAAATTTATGCGGCGGGTCTATTTTCACCTGCTTGCTTTTGAGGCCAACAAAGTGGCAAGTTTGAAACCCGCAATTTTGGATTTAGGTCCATACCAGGAGTTTTATTCAGATCAATTTTTCGAGATGTGGAGTACTATTTTTCAGAATGTTTGGGGCGTTTGGCGACACGACAATGATATTACAGACTATTTTGGCCCCGAACTGTTGAATGTTCAACAGCACGCAAAAATTCACTCTGCCGGGCCGGTTACGCTGAAAGTCAAAGAAGCGCTGCTCAACCTTTGCGGAGGGGGAAAAGACAGCTTGGTATCGGCAAAGCTATTGGAGCGCGCCGGTATCGAATATGATGTTATGGTTTATTCTCATAATATTTATGGCACAGCCCAACGACAACACGATATGATTGATGGGATGTTGCAGCACACAGCCGCTGCGGCCCGCCATCGAGCCTGGGTTTACGATAACGCATTAGACTCGCCGGCGGCTCAACTTTACCCGGAATATGGTGTAAAGCACTTGTTGGCGGCGGAAACGGTTAGCTCGTACTGGACAGCGCTTCCTATCGCATTGCAGCATAATTACAATCAAGTCGCCCTCGGCGTGACAAGAAGCACCGATGAGCACAATCTTGTTTGGGACAAAACGGGCGAAAAAATCAATTACCTGTGGGGAATGAGTACCGAAGCCGAAACGTTGCTGCACGATTATATCCAAACGGAACTCGTATCCAATCTGAGTTATTTTCACCTGCTTCGCCCCATTTATGACGTGGTGGTCTTCAATCTGCTCTCGAAAGATTCAGATGCGGTACCCAGTACACATTCGTGCGCGCGGCAGAAGCCGTGGTGCTGTAGATGTCCAAAATGCATTTATGTGTGGATGCATTTGGTGGCCTATCTGGAGGGGGTGGTCGTTGACCAGATGTTTGACAAAAATCTGTTCGATTTACCGGAGAACAGAACCTACATTCGCAAAATGCTTGGCCTGGAGGGATACAAACCATGTGACTGCGTAGGCACCGTCAGCGAAACGCAAATTGCCTATCTTCTCTGTCGGGCAAAAGGGAAGACCGGCCAGGCAGTAGCAGATATCATGCCTGGTGAAATCTCCCCGGATGTGGAAAATTTTCTACAGGCATACGCCGTTGTAGAAGTTCCAAATGGGACGATTCCACAGGATTTATACGAGAGAATAAAACCCCAACTGCTTGATGGCGCCGCGCGGGCCCGGAGCTACGTTGCCGGATATTTTTAAACTTAACACTATTCAAAAATAATGCGGGTAAACAATAGTTAAACTCATTCAACGGAGAAGAAAACGGGGAATAAGTTCTTGATTTTTGCCACCTGGACCTCGAAGAAACGTTATGTCCAGGTAAGATTGACGATTATGTCTACATTAGGTAAAATTAAGGAATAGTAATTGAGGATAGGTTTGATACAATAGGAGGAAATCTTAATGGATCTTAGAATAGTGTTTTTGGTCCTTCTCCTCGCCACGGCGGTTTTATACACTTTGAATTACGGCGCAGTAATGGGCCTTGCCGATATTTGGACAATGATTCTAAATTTTTTATTCGTGCCGACAGCCCTGTTAACTGTTCTTGTGTTTGGGTTATTAATCACTGGCACAGATCACAGAGTACTGCTTCTTCAGGGAATTGCGCTGGTATCCAAGCGAACCGTTAACTTTGTAAACGCGGTTCCTGCCGAGCTTGAAAATTCGCTGGCTGCAAAAATTGTTGAACGGGAAGACACCGATGGCGATGGATTTGCTGAATGGGTCGTGCTGTATGAGTACGATTTGCAAACGGGCCCAAGCCCGGTGAAGGTGGCTATTTATGATAATGATCGCGGCAATCCGCCCATCATTTATCCTTCAAGCCCGGTGAAGGTGGCTATTTATGATAATGATCGCGGCAATCCGCCCATCAT
>CAYWSS010000208.1:4325-8776 GCA_964460505.1 uncultured Caldilineaceae bacterium
CAAGCCCGGTGAAGGTGGCTATTTATGATAATGATCGCGGCAATCCGCCCATCATTTATCCTTATATGCTTCGTGTGCCCAATAGGGATTATGTCAGCGAAAATGCTCGCAGAACTCAATTTGAAATGACAAATATCACGGTCGATCAGAATGGCCCTGCGGAAAACCCTGATTTACCCGAAATTTTGGTAACAGCTCCAAATCAGCTTTCTGTCTTTCGGTTTGATTCCAAAAACAACACAAAATCGTGGGAACCGCCCACCGATACCCCGCCGCGGTATCAGGCAGTTGGCGCGTTTAAGGGTAACGGTGGGGTATCTATCAATAAAGAATCTGCCGGCAAAAAGGTAACGGTTATTGACCGTGACCGTTTCGATCGGAGCCAGTTGGCTTTGCGTTCCGTCTATTCGCTCAACCCGGTCACCAATTCCTATTGGGACGATTTCGATTCAACCCAATTAGCCGCGCCTACAATAGCCACGGTAGATTTTTTTGCAAGCCCTCCCGATGATGTCGTAAATACTGCCTATCCCGAAAAAGTAGTCATGGCTTTTTACGTAGCCACGTGCGGAACCAAGGATAACACGCTCTGTCGCCACGCAGAAGTAAACTGGACGCCGGAACAATTTCTATCCAAAAATGGCGACGCCTGGGGTGCCCCGGCATCCTATTTTGGCCTCAATAGTTTGAGCCAAACCCGAAATCTGGTGGTCAGTAATATTCAATACTTTCCCGGTTTAGAAGCGGCAACCAGCCAAACGACGGTTTCCGGGGCAGAAACTTCGGCAAACGTTGTTGAAATCACCTTTAAAGCAGACGATTCTCCGGTAGAGGATGTTTACAGCTTTACGATGGTTTTAGAGCAGGGACAGTGGCGCATACTGAAACGGGTACTCTCTAACTCATTGATATCAGATGCTCCACCGGAAACTGAGATTAACACAACTCAGTAGAAAATGGGACCTCTACTTGCGGTAAATTGTGAGGGTAGAACAATTCTGGTAAAATCCATCTACAAAAACATCAGGCAAACGCTTAACAGGCGTTTGTTTAATTTGTAACGCAAAGGAATGCAAACTATGAATTGTCAGACTTGTGGTGCAAAGAACGATGATGATGCCCTTTTTTGCGCAGAGTGCGGTACCCCCCTGGAAAATCAGGATATAGAAGCAACGATCGCCGGCCAGGTAATTGATGTAAATGTAGATGATGACAGCGACAAAACAATCATGTCTACATCTGAAGATTTGGCTGCCGAAGCCAAAACGGTGGCCGTGGATTATGCCCGGATTGCAGCCGCCATGGCAGAAGAAGAAACCCCGGCAGAAATAGACGATCCGTTTGATCCGGCCTCACTGGGGCCGCCCCCTGTACCCATGCCCTCAACCGGCGAAACACCAGCCCCGGCTGAGGATTTAGCCCCGGCTGAGATCCCGGTTGCCGCCCCCGCCGTAGAAAAACCGGTTGACGCTGAGGGTGAAAGCGGTGGCAGCAAAAAAACAATGTGGATTATTATCGGCGTGGTGCTGTTTGTGTTGGCATTATGTTGCTGCTGCGCCTCTGTGGGCATTGGCAGCATTTTGGCCGACCCGGATATTTTGAATGATCTTGGTTCTCTGCCCAATCAAATTCTTGTAATGTAATCACTCAAAAGGTTAGGTTTATGAAGATCGCCTGTTTTACGGGCGGTCTTTTTTTGTGTCGGAAAGATGCTCCATTTTGACGCGCAACGGTAATGCGGTAATATAGCCATAAATATAACGCTGGGAATTTATCTTTATGAAAGAAACAATCATTATTGGCGTTGCCGGGGGAACTGCCTCCGGCAAAACGACCGTCTCCAAAAAAATATTGGATATCATCGATCCCGATCAACTGGCGTACATTGAGCACGATTCCTACTACCAGGATTTAAGTCATTTGCCGGTGAATCAGCGGCAAGAATTTAATTTTGACCACCCGGATTCGCTGGAAAACGAATTGCTGGTTAAACATCTGGAATTGTTGTTGCAGGGCGAATCGGTGCAGGTGCCGGTATACGATTTTGCCCAATATATCCGCACCGACAAACTGAGAGAGGTTAATCCCAAGCGCGTAATTTTGGTGGAAGGAATCCTGATTTTTGCCGACCGGCAGCTTCGGAAGATGATGGATATTAAAATCTACGTGGATGCCCCCCCTGACCTGCGCTTTATCAGGCGATTGCGGCGCGATGTGGTTGAACGCGGCCGCTCTGTTGATCATGTCATTGAGCAATATCTGGAAACCGTGCGGCCCATGCATCTGGAATTTGTGGAGCCGAGCAAGCGACACGCCGATGTGATTATCCCGCGCGGCGGGCAGAATATTACCGCCATTCAGATGGTGGTGGCCCAAATTCAGCGCATGCTTGATGCACCCGGCGCGGCGGAGGAATGAGTCGTTGATTAAATGCCGCGATTAGTGCCGCCTGCCTGCGTGATTATTTGAATGGCATCACCATCGTGTGACTCACTTTGACCGGTTGCCAATATAATCAAAATGGGTGATGTCCGGAAAAGCCCCGATAGTCATAATCAGTTGATTTATCCCTTAAAATTTATCATTCGATTTGTCATCACCCGTGCTTGGTGGTATGCTGCCTGTATCTTTTTTGTAGATACATTATTTGACATACGGAGAGTGAACAATGACGCAGGCACGTATTCAAAAATGGGGGAATAGTCTGGCCATTCGTATCCCCAAACCTTTCGCTTTGGAGATTGGGTTAGAACAAAATTCTCTGGTTACGGTCTCCATAAAGGAGGGCAAGCTGTTGCTTGAGCCGGTCAAACCCACTTATTCCCTTGAAGAATTGTTAGCAGAAGTCACAACCGATAATCTGCATCACGAAGTTGAAACAGGGCCGGCCGCCGGAAACGAAGTGTGGTAACCAGATGGCCTACATTCCTGAACGTGGTGATGTGGTTTGGATAAGCTTCAATCCCCAGGCAGGGCACGAACAAGCCGGTCGTCGCCCGGCTGTTGTTTTGTCTCCGGGAGCATATAATCAAAAAGTTGGATTAGCGATATTGTGCCCGATTACGAATCAGGTCAAAGGGTATCCTTTTGAAGTATTGCTACCCAACGCGGTTGATGTAACCGGCGTGATTTTATCAGACCAGGCAAAAAGTTTGGATTGGCGTGTCAGAAGAGCCGAATTTAAGGAGTCATTGCCGGAGGAAGTGATTGACGAAGTGCTGGCAAAATTGGGAACATTGCTGGGATGAATCATAATCCTTTCGGAAGCGGAATTGGAATTTCTGCAATTTCACCCACGGGAGTCTGCTGCATCGCGGTGATGGCTTTGGGGGGGAGTTTCATCAAGCGTTGTACAGTGAGGCGGGCCTGCACCGGATCTCTGCCGGTAAGGGCCTCAACCAATTGGCGCGTATAACCGGTGTCGATGGCAATAACGTCGTCGGGAACTTCGTCTTCCACATCAGCCCAGTGGCGCAAATTGCGTAAACTGACCAGTGGTGGGGCCAACTGCTGAAAAAGCAGATTGTGCGTGGCCGAAAAAACAGCCGGCATCAACTGCCGGTAATCGGCCATCAGTTGCTTTTGTTCTGCCGGCGGGGGTACCTCTTTCCACCATTTCCGGTGAAAATTGGTCACCAGTTCAATGTGTTCTTTGGCCAGTTGCCGGATATTTGCCATTTCTTCATCCGAGGCATTGGCCGCGGCCAGGGGCACAACTTCGGGAAAGACAATTTGCTCAAACTGCTCAACGTCCCAGGCGGTGGCATTAATCCGTTTAAGCGCCAACAGCAGGGCCTCACCAAATGCCTCTCATTGTGGGGGTCGGTCACAAAAACGCCTCGCCCATGTTTAACCTCAACCAATCCCTGAGCCATTAAAATGCGGGTGGCATCGCGCACCACCGCCCGGCTAACGCCAAACTGCTCGGCCAGTTCCGGCTCGGTTGGCAGCACATCTCCGTTTTCCAGCTTGCCGGACAGAATTAATTCCTGAACGGTTTCTGCCATCTGCTGGGCGAGGGTCTGTTTTTTTACCGGTTTCGAGAAGATCGGTTTTTTGGTCATTTTACCTCCGGCACAATCACGATACTTTTGCGGCGGCTGTTTCCATCTGGGAATTATGTTTCCCCTGAAGGGCGTCCACCCGCCAGTACAACCCCAATGATACCACCAAAGCAGCCCCGCCAATAATCCACGCGGCGCTAATTGAAGCGTTTTTAGCCAGGTAACCGAGTCCGGCACCTCCAACCATAGCGCCCACATAGGTGGCCAAAGAAGCAATGGATAGCATTGATGAGCGTTGTTTCGATGGGATTTGTTGATTGAACAGCGTATTGTGCGGCGAATTGATGAGACCCATATTCATATAGGCCGGCCAGAAAAACAAGACTGCCCACAGGTACAAATTCAGTGAACCCGTCAAAATCGCGCTCGGGCCGGTCTCTTGACCGC
>CAYWSS010000209.1:0-8774 GCA_964460505.1 uncultured Caldilineaceae bacterium
ACATCAGTTTTTACCCTACTCCGTTCTCGGTTTTAGTTACCTCACTTATGTATAATGATAAGCCCGTTCACGGGGGGATTGAGGGGGTTGAACGATTACTCGGCAATATGTTGAGGCGCAGTCTCGAGAAAAGGTTTATTTTCGTGTTCATTCCGTGCTTTCACCCTGCCTGTTTCCGGCAGGCGCTGCACAGGCCAAAAATGCTCATGTGGTTAGTCTGGGCAGCAAACCCGTATCGCTCGAACAAACTATCTCGCAGCGGCTCCAGCAGTTCATCGGCAAATTCTTCAATTTGACCGCAGCGCTGGCACACCAGGTGATGGTGCGCGCCGTGCCCCTTGAGGGCAAAAATCGTCTGGCTGCCGCCCAGATTGGTGGGGGTCACTAAATCGAGTTCCTGCAAAAGCTCCAGGGTGCGATACACGGTAGCCAGGCTGATGTACGGGTTGACGCCCTGCACCTCCCGGAAGATTTCTTCCGCAGTTAAATGCCCCTCTAAATTTTCGATAACCTCAAAAATAATCGCCCGCTGGGGCGTAACCCGCATCCCGCGGGATTGCAGTTCTTGAATCAAGACGTTGCCGGTATTTTGCATTGCGTCTACCTCTTGTTGAAAATGTTTGCAAGTGGGATTTTATCACACCTGCGATGAGGCTGCAAAATGGTTCAAGTAGCAGGGTGCAGGGTGTAGAGTAGCAAGTAGCAAGTTGCAGATTCGCCCATTCGTAAATTCGCTAACTCGCTCATTCGCTCATTCGCTTCGGCGGCAGCACCGGCTTGGCAAAATAGGGGCCGGCGGCTAAATCGGCCCAGTAGTTGCGTTTGTCCAGCGTGCCGTAGGTGTAGATGGCGTGGCCGGGCGCGCCGGCCTGCCGGGCTGCCTCAATGCGCTGGGCGATGGCGTTGAAATCTTCCACGTCAGCCCCGATGCCGGGGTAAACGTGCCGCTCGTGGCTGTCGGCCAGAAAATCCTGCAACAGGATTTGCCACTTGTCAAAATCAACACCGGCGATAGAGCCGTACATCATCGGGGCGATAGCGTCCGCGATGCCGGCGGCCAGCCAGCTCTTGGAATCCTGGTACAGGTCGCCGTACCCCTCGGTAATTTGCCAGCCCCACTTGTTTTGATAGTAGGGCCACACCGCCGCCGAAACCCACGTGCCGGGTCGTGTGGCGTCAACATGCTGCCGTATCCGGCTGACCAAATCGGTGACGCGGCCGCGCTGCCACTGGTCGCGCTGCGGCGTTTTTTCCGAACCGGCGGCGGCGTTGCTGGCGGGGTCAAAGGAGTAGGGGCGGCTGTCGTAACGCACCAAATCCAGATGCACCCCATCCACGCCGTAACGGCTGACCAAATCGGCCACCACGGCTACGGTGTGGTCCTGCACGGCATCCACGCCGGGGCTGGCCCACAGCGGTTCGCCCCACTGCAACGGCATCGGCTGGTCCGGGGCGCTGTGCTGCCGCCACGCGGTACCCAAGGCAAACTCGCCGGGATGCTCCTGGTAGGCCGGGCCGTAGGTCAGCCGGTCGAACAGGTGGGGCGGGGTGGTGGCCGGCGGGGCCAGTTGGCCGTATGACTTGTTGGGCGGCGGCACCCAGATAGTGTACACGTTAACGTAGGCGTGCACCTCCAGCCCGGCGGTGCGCGCTTTTTGCAGCAGCCGTTCCAGCGGGTCCCAGCCGGGGTCCTGGCCCAGCGTTTTCCACACGGTGCCGGTCAGCCGGGCCGCCCACGGCTCCAGGCCGGGGGTGTAGTAGGCATCGCCGCCGCCGCGCACCTGGAAGAAAATGGTGTTAAACCCGGCCCCGGCTACTTTGTCCACAATTTCATCAACGGCTTCGGGCGCGGGCGTTTTGCCCACGCGGGTCCAGTCGTAGCGGGTCACCCAGATGGCCCGGCGCTCAACCCGCTGCGGCGGGTGGAAATTGATTTCCCGCTCCAACCGGTTGTTCTGATGGCTCAACTCCTCGTAGCGATTAACGTCGTCCACAATGGCGGCTACCCGGTGGCTGCCCTCCAGCGGCAGCGCCTGCACGGCCCGCACGGTGGTTGTTTCCCCGGCGGCCATCGGCTCGGTGGTGCCGAAGGTGGCGTACTGCCCATCGACAAAAAAGGCCACGCCCACCACCTCCGGCGTGGCGGCTGTGCCGATGTTGCCCACGTCGGCCGTCAAAATAATTTGGCCGGCATCGCCGGTTTCAAAATCGATGCTGAAGATGGTGGAATCGGGCAGTTTTAGCTCGGCCGGCTTAAAGACCTCAAAGCTCATTTCAAATTGATTGTTCTCTTCCGATAGCTCCGGGTAGCGATTAACATCGTCTGCCACGGCCAGCAGCGTATGGCGGCCGGCCGCCGCCCGCCAGCCGGACACGGCCCGGATGCGGCGGGTTTCGTCCGGCGCAAGGGGCGAGGTGTTGCCAAAGGTGATGTACTGCCCATCCACCAGAAAAGCCACGCCCACCACATTGCCGGTGGTGGCGCTGCCGATATTTTTAACCGTGGCTTCAAAGGTCAATTCATCGCCCTCGTTAAAGCGGCCGGCGCCCATCGACACATTGAGAATGACGGTGTCGGCCGGCTTCTCCGGCTCGGCGCCAAAATTAATCATCTCGATGCGCTTGTTGTTGGCTTCGCTTTGCTCCGGGAAACGGTTGATGTCATCCACAATGGCTGTAATTTTGTGCAGCCCGGTCAGCGACAGCGTTTGCACCGCCCGCACGGCTTTCTGCTTGCCCGGCTCCAGCGGGTCGATGATGCCGTAGGTCACGAAGCGATTATCCACCAGAAAAGCCACGCCCACCACATCATCGGTTTTGCCCTGCCCGATGTTGGACACCAGCGCCGCCAGCCGCACCTGGTTGACCTCGTTACGCTGAAAGGCGATGTCTTTGACAATAACATCGCTGAGCGCGGCGGGCGGCTGCTCGGCCACCTGAAATTCGGCATTGAGCATGTTGTTGGTTTCGCTGATTTCCGGGAAGCGGTTGACGTCGTCCACGATGGCCGTCAACTTGTGCTTGCCGGGGGCGGCTTGCCAGGCAGAGACCGATTTGATTTGCGCCGTGGCGCCCGGCTCAAGTGCGCCGGTGGTGCCAAAGGTGATGTATTGACCATCAACAGAAAAGGCCACGCCGACGGTGTTACCGGTGGCCGCGCTGCCGATATTTTTGACCGTGGCCTGCAAAGTCAGTTGGTTGCCGGTAACGGGGGTGGGGGGCCGCACGCTGACCGCAGAGACAATGGTATCGGGCAGGTTGGCCGCCGGCGAAGAGACGCCCAATTCTTTAAATAGAAAACGGCGGCGGCGGCGAATCCAATCTTTCAAGCGGTCACGCTCGTGGTCAAACTGGGCGTTGGTGGGCCACTTGCGGGCATCCTGATGCGCCAGTTCGGTGATTTCTGCGTAGTAGCCGTCGATTTTGGTAAACAGCCGTTCCTCGGTAAAAATAGAGCCCAGCATGCCGGCCAGTTTGGCCCGCAGCCGTTCAAAGCAGGTGGAGTTGTTGAGCGTACGCCGGCAGAGGTGGTTGGCCATCTGCGCGGTGCCCTTGATGGATGTCCCTTCGGACAAATCATCGCACAGGCCGCCGCAGTAATCGTTCCAGTTGCGGCCCCAGGTCAGGTCGTAATCCCAGGGCATTATTTCCCACTTGTCATCTTCCATTCTATTGTGGAGGTAGTAGTTTTTGTGGCAGGTGTCATTGCTTTGCAGCAGGGTGTTTACGGCCAGCCAATCGAGGTAGCTGTCCACATCGAGCCACTCATCCAGATGCTGGGCGATGCTGTGGCTGTCCCAACTGTGGATGGCCCGGATAAAGGCGTCCAGGTCGCTGAAATCCTCTTCGTCGGCGTCGGCAATTTCAATGCGCTCCCAACTGAAAATACTTTGCAGGATGCCGGCCGTCATCCCGGTGGCGACCACCTTTTTGGTTTCTTTTTTATCGTACAGAATTTTGAGCACGTGGTCCGGCTGCGGGTTGAGTACCGCCCCCCAAAATTCGCCGTTAACCGCGCCGCCATCGGCTTTGTAAAGCGAGCCAACCTCGCGGTTGCGATTGCGGAAAAAATATTTGTCGATGTGTTCGATGCCGGTGTACAACCCTCGCTCCAGCAGTTCGCCCTCTTTGCTGACAATAAAAAAATCAACGTGCCATGCGGTGGAGGCCGTTACGCCGGTTTGCCCAAACAGGTCAAAACTCAGGCGCTCGCGGATGAGGCTTTTATCCACGTAGCCGGCGCTCAAGTCGATGCGCTTGACCTTGCCCTGGTACATGTTTTTCTTTTTAAACTTTACCTTGACCCCTTTTTTTGGATAATTGAGCGAGGTCGTGCCCCGAAAGGCGATTTCGCCTTTTTTGTGCAAAACGCCGTCCACCTCCAGCTGGGCGTCGATATCTTCTTTCAGCCAGAAGTTCCTGACCATATTTTGATAATCAGCCTTATCCACAATGGCTTTGATGACCATGACCATAATTTTACCTCCCGGGGACTGAAATAGTGACAAATTCTTACTTAAATTATAACATAACTTAACATAATTAACCATCAGGATTTTATTGAGTCAGGTGAGTTTGATAGGTGAGTTAGTAATCGTTTACCCCCCCGCTTCGTGTCCCCCCGTTCACGGGGGGACGTTCAAAAACCCTCCCCCCTCGTGAGGGCAACCAAAGGAAGGTTGGAGGGGGGTGAACGGTTACACTTGCCGCTTGTGGTCAAACAATACGTATTTTGGGTAGACTATGTTAAAATAGGCAATGAGTACGGTATACGCTCAAACATAAATATGTTAAAATTAGCACAACACCCTGAAGGCACAAACGCACCAAAACCCGGAAAGGAATTCCAGCGATGCGGGTATCTACCCGTGGCCACCGTCTTTGGACCGGCGTCTGGCTGTTAAGTCTGACGTTTGTTATTTGGATAATATCAAGCCCGGTACAAGCCCAATCTCCGGAGGAGAATTTGCATGCTGTTGTGCTGCTGGACAGCGGCTGGCAATATCGCTGGGGAGACTCGCCGGTTGGGGAAGATGGAGTGCGTCGCTGGCTGCTGGACAAGCCCGACAGTGACGCCTGGCGAAACCTGCCTGCATCTACCCTGTCGCCCAGCCCGGCGGAAAATAAAATCCTTTGGATGCGGATTCAGCTCCCTGACAAACAGTGGCCGGACGCCGGCCTGTTTATGGATTCCGTTGACCAGGGTGTGGAAGTATATCTGGATCGCGCTCTCATTTACAGCGCCGGCCTGGTTGACCGCGCCGGAAATGAACCGGCGCTGGGCACCACCCACCACCTCATTCCCCTGCCCCCCGATTTTCAGGGAAAAATGCTGGTTTTGCGAATTTACTCGCAATATAACACCATCGGCCCCAAAAACGGTGTTTTTATTGGCGCCCAAACTGATCATCTGCTGAATATCATCAAAACCGATATTGACCGATTTGTCATTGCCTGGATTTCCATTGCCATTGGATTAGTTGCGGTGGGCTTTTTTCTGCGCCGCCCGGAGCAAAAAGCCTATCTTGCCCTGGGCATATTGGCAGCGTCCGCCGGCGTGTTTACCCTCTTTCGCACCCACCTGATTGAACTGTTTACTACCAGCTCCTTTCTGCAGGAGTACAGCAAGCTGATTTCCCTGTACCTGCTGCCGGTGGGGCTGTGCGCCTTTTTTGAGCAAGTGGTCAGCGCCGGGCGATGGTCTATTGTGCGCCGTTTGTGGCAAATATGTTTAATCTACAGTATCGCCGCTATCGGATTATCGCTGTTGGGTGTGGTTCAACCGCTTTCCACGGTATTCCCGTTTGAAGTGCTGGCCTCAATTGCGCTGATCATTCTGGTCGTAATCTCAATTCAAGAGGCCCTGCGCGGCAATGTCGATGCCCGGCTCTTTACCATTGGCTACAGTCTGGTGTTTCTGTTTGCCCTGCTGACAATGCTCGACGATCTGGGTATTCTGTTGCTGCCCCGTCGCGTTTTTCACTGGGGTGTTTTTGGATTTATCCTGATGCTGGTTTTTATTCTACTGCGTCGTTTTAATCTGGTGCAGCAACAGTTGCAAAACTACTCACAGCAACTCGAACTTAAATCAAAGGAGATGGAGGCTAAAAATGAAGAGCTGTCTCACATCGATAAGCTCAAGGATGAATTTTTGGCTAACACCTCTCACGAGCTGCGCACCCCCCTCAACGGCATTATTGGTATGGCCGAAACCCTCATTGATGGGGCCACCGGGCCACTCTCGGAAAAAACCCGCCGGCACCTGTCAATGATTGTGTTTAGCGGGCGGCGATTGGCTAGTTTGGTTAATGACATCCTCGATTTCTCCCGGCTCAAACATCAGGAAATTAACCTGCAACTCGGCTCGGTCAATATGAAATCCGCAGTGGATGTGGTGTTTATGCTTTCGCAGCCGTTGTTGGGAAACAAACATCTGCGGCTGGTTAATCAAATCCCCTCAATATTGCCCCCCATCGAAGCCGATGAAAATCGCGTCCAGCAAATTTTGCATAATCTGGTTGACAACGCCATCAAATTTACCGAATCCGGCCAGGTACAGGTGTCTGCCCAATTAAAACAACTCAGCCAAAATGGAACCCCGCATCCAGCTACAGCCGAGGTGGTGCAAATTGTCGTCGCAGATACGGGTATTGGCATTTCGCCGGATAAATTTAAGCGAATTTTTGAGTCGTTTGAACAGGCCGACGGCTCCACCGCCCGCAAGTACGGTGGCACCGGGCTGGGGTTAACGGTTACTCGCCAGTTGGTAGAACTGCACGGCGGCCAAATCCGGGTCGACTCAACCGTTGGGCAGGGGTCAAGATTTATTTTCACCCTGCCGGTGAAGCAAAATGCCCACGCGCAATCAGAGATTACCCCCAAAGTAGAATCCCCGCCGCTGTCAGACACCCTTACGTTGACGGTTCCGCAATCAACCGACCTGGATACCGGCCCCCTGCCGCCGGTTCCCTCTCCCAAAAATAAGAATATTGTCATCCTTATTGTTGATGACGAACCGATTAACCTGCAAGTGCTCAGCAACCAACTGGAATTGCAAAATTATTCTGTAATCCAAACCACCAGCGGCCTCAAAGCGCTGGAACTGGCGGAACAGCATCCCAAACCGGATTTGATCCTGCTGGATGTCATGATGCCGCACATGTCCGGTTACGAGGTATGCCGCGCCCTTCGTCAAAAATATACCCTGACGGAACTACCCATCCTGATGCTCACCGCAAAAAATCGCTCTCGCAACATTGTCGAAGGATTTCAGGCGGGCGCCAACGATTATTTAACCAAACCCGTCAACAGAAACGAACTGCTGGCCCGGGTCAGCACCCTGCTGGCCCTGAAACAGGCCACCCGGTCACAGGCAGAGCTGCTGACCATTCAACAAGAATTGGAAATTGCCCATCGTATTCAGCAAAATCTACTGGCCTCGCCGCATCCCGACTGGGCCAGGCCGGACACAATTTGCTACAGCAAGCCTGCCCGCCAAATGGGCGGAGATTTATACGCCTATCACACCTTTGACGACCGCCACTTTGCCGTTGTTGTGGGTGATGTGTCGGGCAAAGGAATGCCCGCCGCGCTGCTGATGGCCGTGAGCCTGGGGTCGCTGCAAGCCGTGATCGACCATGTCATTGCGCCCAGCGAGCTTCTGGCCCACCTGGACCAGGTGGTGGCCGTTTATACCCGAAAAATCCGGCAAAATTGCGCGTTGTGTTATGTTGAAATTGCGCTGCCGGAAAGTGAGGTCGGGTCGAGCCTGGCCCGCATTGCCAACGCAGGATGCGTTGCGCCCATTGTTCGTCGCATCAAGGATGGCTCTGTAGAATGGATTGATGTGGGGGGGATTCCTCTGGGTGCCGGGCTGGGTGCCCAGTTGGGCTATCAGGATGTCACGCTGAATTTATCTAAAGGGGATATGCTGATTCTGACCAGCGATGGAGTAGTTGAGGCCAATGCCCAACCCGGCAAAGATACTCCGGGCGACGAAATGTATGGTTTTAAGCGCTTTGAGCAGGCCGTGTCCAGTGGGCCAACCACCTGCGCCGAATCAATGCTGGAACATCTCAAATCAGAGCTGGCCACATTTACCGGCAACGCCGAACCCTACGATGACATTACAATGGTAGTGGTGCAGGTATAAAAGCCCGGCCAATTTCAAAGGTGAAATTCTGCCGCTGTTTGGAGCGCCACTTCAGGCGTACCAAAAAATTTACCTGTTGGAAACACGGATAACTCATATTTATTGTGGGCGTAACTATAAAACGCCAATCCCCATTCCTCTTCATTACCAAAGTACCGTAACCGAAAAAGATGAACCGGTGTATTGCGCATCCGTTCCAGGTGCTCTTTGCGGCTTTCCGGCCAATCCGGTGGGGGCCAGTTTGGGCCGGGGGGTTCTGGTTCTGTGTAGGCATCCACATAACAAAACTGCCCCCGAAACCGAATCTCAAGCCGGGTGTAACGGCCCGCAAGATGGGCTTCGGCATAGTTTCGGATACGTTTTTCAGTTCGATTTTTAGGGGCTTCTTTTATCTTCACACCGCCACTATTGGGGGCAAATCCCCATTGTTTGGGAGACATTTTATCACCTCACGTTTTTTACCTGTTTTATTCAACAGATGACAGATTGCAAAAAGATTGAGGTCATCAGGTTTGTTATAGCATATCCTCATCATATTCAACTCCAGAATCCCTCAACAAGGACCTGACTATACTGAAAACAGAATGAGAACGGAACTTTGAGATGTCATTCCCGCACGCTT
>CAYWSS010000210.1:0-8730 GCA_964460505.1 uncultured Caldilineaceae bacterium
GGCCTTTTGCCGTTTTTACCCCCCCTCAATCCCCCCCGAATCGGGGGGGAAGTTAGAGGGGGGTAAGTAGTTACCAAAGATTTTCAATTTATCCCCGACCTGAAACTCTATCAGTAAGCCCATTTGCCAGCCGTCAACTGCACCTCGATTCTTTTGCATTTTTTGTCCGCGTGCTGTAAGATACCACTAAGATATTAGAAGCTATGTTAACGGGGGGGATAATGAGAGATTCACATGCCCGAGGGCATCGTTTTTGACATAAAAAAATTTTCCATCCACGATGGGCCGGGCATCCGTACCACGGTCTTTTTAAAGGGATGCCCCCTGCGCTGCCTCTGGTGCCACAATCCCGAAAGCCAGGACCCCGGACCGGAGGTGATGCTGCGGGAGTCGCGCTGCATTCAGTGCGAGGCCTGTCTGGATGCCTGCCCGCACGGTGCCATTTCCAGCAACGGCAGCGGCGTGGTCACCGACCGGCAGCGTTGTGTTCGCTGCGGCATTTGCACCGACACCTGTTTTGCCGAAGCCCGCGAACTGGTTGGCCGGGCCATGTCGGTGTCGCAGGTGATGGCCGAAATTGAACGGGACCTCAGCTTTTACGATGAGTCGGGGGGCGGCGTCACCTTTTCCGGCGGCGAACCGTTGCAGCAGCGCGATTTCCTGCCGGCCCTGCTCAAACAATGCCGGGCGCAGGAAATTCACACCGCTGTGGATACCTCCGGCTTTGCCTCGTGGGATACCTTCCGGCGTATCCGGAACAAGGTTGACCTTTTCCTGTACGACCTCAAATTAATGGACGATGCCCGCCACCGGCAAGCCACCGGCGTTTCGAATGCGCTCATTCTGGACAATTTGCGGGCGCTGTCGCAGGCGGGCCAAAACATCATTGTGCGCGTCGCAATCATCCCCGGCATCAATGACGATGATGAAAACATTCGCCGCACCGGCGAATTTGCGGCCACCCTGCCCCACGTGCAGGGCATTTCCATTCTCCCCTACCACAACAGCGCCAACGACAAATACCAGCGGCTGGCCAAACAGAATCCCATCGGCAAACTCCGCCCCCCCACCGAAGCCCGCATGGCCGCCATCAAAGACAACCTGAGCCGGTTTGGAATTCCGGTAAAGATCGGGGGATAAATTGTGGTGGTTGCCATTGAGCATTGCCCGAATCTTTGCAGAGGCGCAAAGCCGCAGGGATGCAAAGACAGAATAAACAAATAATTCTTTGCGCCATTGCGTCTCTGCGTCCTTGCGTTAAATCTGTTTGATATCTACTGAACCCGTAAAAATTAAAGGATAAACCCATGACTATGACCGAACGCGTTGCCCGCTTGCGGCAGCAAAGCCTTGAGGCCGTACCCGCCATTTCCAGCGAGCGAGCGGAGCTGATGACCGACTTTTACCAGCAAAATCTGGGCATGCTCTCCGCCCCGGTGCGGCGGGCGCTGTCGTTTCAATATTTGCTGGAACACAAAACCATCACCATCGGGGCGGGTGAACTGATTGTGGGCGAAAAAGGCACGGCTCCCAAAGCCACCCCCACCTATCCGGAGTTGTGCTGCCACACCCTGCAAGATTTGGAAAATCTGCACTCGCGGGAAAAAATTTCGTTTGTCGCCGGCCCCGAAACGCGACAGGTTTATCAGGAGAAAATCATCCCCTTCTGGCAGGGCAAATCGATGCGCGACCTGATTTTGCAGGAAATGACCGGCGAGTGGCATGCCGCCTACGAAGCCGGCATTTTTACCGAATTTATGGAGCAGCGCTCGCCCGGGCACACCGTGCTGGATGACAAAATCTATCGCAAAGGGTTTCTTGATTTTAAAGCCGACATCCAACGTAGTCTGGACACTCTCGATTTTCTGAACGACCCCGAAGCCTACGACAAACAGGAACAACTGCGGGCGATGGACATTACCGCCGATGCGCTCATCCGCTTTGCCGGGCGTCACGCCGAAAAGGCGGAGGAATTGGCCGGGCAGGAGCCAGACCCGCAGCGCAGAGCCGAACTGGCCCGCATCGCGGAGATTTGCCGCCGTGTCCCGGCCCACGCCCCGCGTGATTTCCGGGAGGCGCTGCAATATTACTGGTTTGTCCATCTGGGCGTGACCACCGAATTAAATCCGTGGGACGCCTTTAATCCGGGCCGCCTCGACCAGCACCTGCACCCCTTTTACCGGCAGGGAATCGAGGCCGGAATCCTGACCCGCGCCCAGGCCGAAGAGTTGCTGCACTGCTTCTGGATTAAATTCAACAACCAGCCCGCCCCGCCCAAGGTGGGCATCACCGCCGAGGAGAGCAGCACCTACACCGATTTTGCCCAAATCAACACCGGCGGCGTCAAAGCCGACGGCTCCGACGCGGTCAACGAAACCACCTACCTCATTTTGGACGTCATCGAAGAGATGCGGCTGCTGCAACCCAGTTCATCGGTGCAGTTGAGCAAAAAGAACCCCGACCGCTTTATCCGGCGGGCGGCCAAAATTATTCACACCGGCTTTGGGCAGCCCTCCATTTTTAACACCGACGTGGTGGTGCAGGAGATGGTCCGCCAGGGCAAATCAGTGGTTGATGCCCGCAACGGCGGCACCAGCGGCTGCGTGGAAACCGGCGCGTTTGGCAAAGAAAACTACTCCCTGACCGGCTATTTTAACATGCCCAAAGTGCTCGAAATTACGCTGAACAACGGCATCGACCCCCGCACCGGGCGCAAAATCGGGCTGGACACCGGCCATCCCACCGGCTTCGATTCCTTTGCCCAATTTTTCGAGGCCTACCGCCGGCAGCTCAATCACTTCATCGATATAAAAATACGGGGCAACCACGTCATTGAGCGGCTGTACGCTACCTATCTGCCGGTGCCCTTCCTGTCGCTGCTGATTGACGATTGCATTGCCACCGGCAAAGATTATCACAGCGGCGGGGCGCGCTACAACACCAACTACATTCAGGGCGTGGGCCTGGGCACCATGACCGATGCCATGGCCGCCATCAAATATCACGTGTTTGAAAGGAAAACCCTGTCGATGGGAGACTTGCTGGCCGCGCTGCAGGCCGACTTTGCCGGTTACGAGCGAACCCGGCAACTGCTGCTGAACAAAACCCCCAAATTCGGCAATGACGATGATTTTGCCGACGCGGTGATGGTCGACCTGTTTGAAGCCTATTTTAAGGCCGTGGATGGCCGCCCCAACACCAAAGGCGGCAGCTACCGCATCAACCTGCTGCCGACTACCGTGCACGTCTATTTTGGCTCGGTAATTGGGGCCACGCCGGACGGTCGCCGGGCGAAGACGCCGCTGTCGGAGGGGATTTCGCCGGTGCAGGGGGCCGACCGCCACGGCCCGACCGCGGTCATCAAATCCGCGGCCAAAATGGACCACACCCGCACCGGCGGCACGCTGCTCAATCAAAAATTCACACCGCAACTGCTCAAGGATGATGACGGGATCAACAAGCTGGCCCAGTTGGTGCGCACCTATTTCAAACTGGATGGGCATCACATTCAATTTAACGTGGTCGATGCCGCCACGCTTCGCGCCGCCCAACAAAATCCGGAGCAGCATCGCGATTTGATTGTGCGCGTTGCCGGCTACAGCGACTATTTTTGCGATTTGGGACAAGCGTTGCAAGAGGAAATTATCGCTCGCACGGAGCACGAGGCATTTTAAAAATGGGAGAAAATATAGCTTCTCAAAAAGTGGGGGCGAAGCGCGGTCCGGTCTCCTGACCGCGCCCGATGGTGGCTCGATTGGAGACCGGCCACAGCTAGCAGGTTGGGTCTCGCCGCAAGCTCGACCCAACACCCAACCTACAGTTGAGCCTCAGTGGAAATTAAACCACAGAGCGCGAAACTCATAATTTCGCGCTCTGTGTGATTCCAGGCCCAATGCCGTTCAAACAACGCTACCCGACATTTTGAGGAGCGGAGTACCCTCAGATGTGGAGCGGTTTCACGCAATCCGTTCGCATCTCAGGCTGCTCACTCCGCCTCGTATAAAATGCTCGTAGTCTCAGGTACGCAGCACAGCGGGCCCTGGCCGTCTAACGCCACTCTGCTATCGCTACAAGGCTGACTACGAGCAGGTAATAGCTTATTTGAAAGATATTAATTTCAGGCTGGTTCTTTGTGGGCGTGGTATCGCATGGCCACAAACAGGGCGCCAAGCGACAACAGAAAGGTGAAGGTGCCGGCCACCACGAACAGGTCTCGAAAGGGGTGGGGAGGGGTGTAGCCTTCGGCCTGGCGCAGATGGGCGGTGGTCAGCAGTTGTCGTTTTAACTCAGACTCAAATTCAGCGGCGGGGCCGATGGGTTTCAGCGTGGATTTTATCTTTTCAGCCACATCCATCAGCGGGGCCAACTCTTCGTCCCGATCCGGGATTAGTTTCAGGTAATCTTCGCTGGGTGCCTGTCCGTTAACCAACTGGTCGGCGTGCGCAGACAGGATTTCTTTGAGTACTTTTGGGTTCACAGCAATAATCTCCTCGTTAAAAGTGAGTAGAGCGCGAGAAAATGAGATGGATGTTACGTGTTACGTGTTGCGTATTTCGTATTGCGTGTTGCGTATCATTTACCTTACGTAGTACGAAATACGCAATACGCATTCAAAATTAAACACACACGCCCCAATGAAATGATTATTCCGCCGGGTAGGTGGCAAAGCCAACTGTGCCGGGGCCAAAATGAACTGCCAGTGATAGTGCTACGTCAGAAATAAAAGTTTCCCGACAATTGAGACGAGTTCTTACGTCAGCCATCAGCTTTTTGGCCCGGGGCCGGTCTATGGCGTGGGCTACGGCAACATGCACCGGTGCGCCGTGGGTTGTTTGTTCGGCCAGGGCCAACATGCGGGCCATTCCCCTTTTTTGACCGCGCACTCTTTCCAGCGGCACCAGGGCGCCGTCTTCTACGCCAATGATTGGCTTTACATTCAGCAGCGATGCCAGACTTTCTCTGACCCGCCCCACGCGGCCACTCATCCGGGCGTAACGCAAATCCTTGAGTAGAATGAACACGTTGATTTGCGTGCGGCGCGCTTCGAGCCGCGCTACAATTTCGTCAACCGGCAGCCCGTCGGCCACCAGTTGGGCCGCTTCGCGCATCATCCAACCCAACCCCACCGAACCGGTGAAGCTGTCGAAAACCGTCACTTTGGCTTGCCCTGAAACCTGCCGGGCGGCCATTACGGCGGCTTGCCAGGTGCCGCTGAGTTTGCTGGTTAAATGTATCGATAAAATCTGGCTGCCGTCAGCCGCAAGTTCCTGATAAACCCGGCAAAACTCTCCCACAGAGGGTTGGGAGGTGGTAGGCAGTGCCCCCTCAGCGCCGATACGCCGGTAAAATTCAGCCGGGGTGATGGTTACGTTCTCGTGAAACGTCTCCAGCCCAAATTGAATATTTACCGGGACAACCGTTATGTTGTCCCGCTTCAGCCAGTTGAGCGGCAGGTCACACGTGGAATCCGTAACTAGTTTTATCACTTAACTGTCGTTTAGGTCGGGCTGTTGAAAAATATTTTGATGGTCGCCCAACAAATCATTCAGAGATACCAACGTGCGGTGATACAGCGATTTTATTGCACCTTCGCTGCGCCCCATAACCTGCCCAATTTCCGCGTTCGACATTCTTTCGATGAATTTGAGCGTCAGTAATTTTTGTCGCTCCGGCGGCAGTTGCTGAATGGCTGCCAGCAGCAACTCACGTTCGTTGCTGCGCTCTGCGGCCTGCTGGGGCTGGTCCTGCCCATTGCCGCTGAGCGTAATTTGCTCCAGGGCAATTACTTTTCGCCGGCTCTGGTCTCGATGCCAGTTAGCTACCAGATTGTGCGCAATACGGTAGAGCCACGCCGCAAACGGAACGCCTTTGTTATTATAATTACCAATGTGGTTGAGGGCGCGATGGAAAACTTTGGCCGTTAAATCTTCCGCTTCGTGATGGTTGCCAATGCGGTAATAGATGTAATTGTAGATTTTTTCTACATACAGTTCGTACAGTTTTCCAAAGGCGTCCGGGTCTGTTTTGGCTTGCTCAACCAGTTCGTCTTCGTTTAAGTTATGGGCCGTGGTCATCGGCTCTCCAAAAAAAGAGCGCCTGTAAGCGGCAATATCAAACTACTTGATATTAACACCGCCGGGCGCATTTAGTTGCACTGAGGGTTAATGGTTAGTTGGCAGTACCGCAAAGAGCGCAAAGGTTGCAAAGGTTTTTTATGTAATCTCTGCGTCTTCTGCGGTAAAATTCCTGGTGACTTTTGCGGAAGTGCGTTAATTAATTTGGGAAGCAGGGTGCAGCAACAGTCACTGCCCCCTACCTGAAACTTTGGTTTACGTGTGGCGGAGCGTCACCATGGCGTCGTTTAAAAAGGCAGAAAGTTTGCTGACGCTCTCGTCGCTTAATTCGGCCAGTTGATTTTGAAACCGCTGGGTGTGCGTCATCAACTTTTCCCGAAAGGGTTTGTCGTCGGTTTCATTGGAAAGGCTGGTGCCCAGACTCAGGCCGGCCAGCGTAGCCAGCCCCAATTGACCCTGTCCGCCGGAGGTTAGATTTTCCAGGGCGGGGGTAATATTTTGGGTGCGCAGCCGTTCGATATTCAAAAGCAGTACCGAAATCATTTCGGCGCAATAATTCAGGGGGGCTTTGGTATCGGGCATGTTAGACAGAGACTCACGCAAAGCCTCGCCAGGGTTAGATTGGCGGGCTTCCTGCAATCGGGTCAGAATGCGCTCTTTTACCCGCTGCCAATCGGCGCTGTAGCGCATTTCTTCGCGTAGCTGTGTTAAAAATTGGGCGGCTTTATGGGTAGGATAAAAAACCACCTGCGACCGGCCCGGCCCGGCCTGGTCGTTGCTCAATACGTAATCAGAGGCCGCAACACCCTTTTCTTCTAAAACTTTCAGCATATCGTAGGCTGAAAATTTGTTAACTCCCAATTTGTCGGCAACCACTGAGTAGTGAACCGGTCCTTTGAGTTCACCGTACAGTTCAAATAAATTATCCAGAAACGTCTGTTGACGAGGAGTTAATTTCATAAATTATCCCCCTTAACTTTACATCCAAAAAAGCCAAAGTTTTATCGATTTTACATTTATCTGCTGGGCTTGTCAATAACATGGTGATTTGTTTACAAAACTTTCGGATTTTTATTTTGCTGCCGCAAAGGTTTTCGCATCTACTTTTTGGTTTTGGGGTTTTTGTATATAATCAATGCTCAGGCTCGGGTTTGTTCCAACAAGGATAAATGTGGGGATACCCTAATTTTCGACAGATGGAACGCTCCCTCAATCTCCAATATTGAAGCATCGGGAGGGAAAGAAGAAAAGATGGTTTTTAATGGAAACGGCAATCGAAGGCGAGTGGTAATTACCGGTATGGGGGCCATAACCCCGCTAGGTAACGATTTGGATTCAACGTGGGCTGCGATGATGAATGGGGAATGTGGCGTAGAAGAAATTACCCGGTTTGATACCACAAATTTTCCGTGCAAGGTTGCGGCCTTTGTAAAAGATTTTAATCCGCTTGATTATATGAGTAAACGTGGCGCGCGGCGAATGTCGCCTTTTTTGCATTATAGCGTGGCGGCCGCCCGGCAAGCCATCAACCAGGCCGGGCTGGATTTTAGCCGGGAAGACCCCACCCGGATTGGGGTGGAGGTAGGGTCTGCCATTGGCGGGGCCAATGTGGTGGAGACTCAGCGGCTGGCATTGGAGCAATTTGGCGTAAAAAAGGTGACGCCCACCGCAATTCCGTCGCTGCTGGTCAATATGCCGGGCTGTTTTATTGCCATCCAGCATAATTTAAGGGGGCCGGTTAGCGCCTCGGTATCAGCCTGTGCTACCGGCATTTCCGGCATTGGTGAAGGCATGCGCCGCATTGTCTGGGGCGATGCGGATGTGATGTTGGTTGGCGGCACGGAAAGCGCCATTACGCCGCTGGTGGTTAGCGCGTTTGGCCGTCTCACGGCGCTGTCCACCCGTAACAACACCCCCCAAAAATCTATCACGCCGTTTGACGCCAATAGAGACGGCACGGTAATTGGAGAAGGGGCGGGCGTGCTGGTGGTAGAATTGCTGGAGCATGCCCAGGCCCGCGGCGCCAAAATTTTGGCCGAGGTCAAAGGCTACGGCCTTACCAGCGATGCTTACCATATTTCATCGCCCCGGGAAGATGGCAGCGGCGCAGCCCGCGCCATGAACAACGCCATTGCGGATGCAGGCTTAAAGCCGGAGGACGTGGATTACATTGGCGCTCACGGTACGGGCACCCAAATGAATGATTCAATTGAAACCAAAGCCATCAAAACTACTTTTGGCAAATCTGCGTACGATGTGGCCGTCAGCTCCATCAAAAGTATGACCGGCCACACCTTGGGCGCTGCCGGAGCGCTGTCGGCGATTGCGGCGGTGCAGGCCATGCAAACGGGAGTCATACCCCCTACCATCAATCTAAATACCCCCGATCCGGCGTGCGATCTGGATTATGTGCCCAACAAACCCCGCCAGGCAGACGTGAAAGTGGCCATAGCGAATGGTTTTGGTTTTGGAGGTCAAAACGCGGTCGTTGTGCTGGAGAAGTGGCAGAAAAATTAGCGCTGCCTTTAAGATGATACAACCCAACCCTTGTAATAACAAAACCCCCGCCACAAAGATAAAATGTGGCGGGGGGTTGTTTGGTCACTCCAGTTGTGTGTCACGTTCTCTTTCACCTGCGTCACAGTCGCGCTGCACG
>CAYWSS010000211.1:0-8704 GCA_964460505.1 uncultured Caldilineaceae bacterium
GCAGAGTTTGGCTTTGGCTCGTTGCAAAAGCCCGCTCACCAAACCGGCGTACTGGATAGTTTAGAGTTTGACGATGATTAATATTCGCACGCGCAAGGTATTGCGCGATTTGTGGGGCAACAAAGCGCGGGTGGTGCTGGTGGTTATTTCCATTACGTTGGGACTGTTTGCCATCAGCACTGTTTTTCGCTCCCAGAACATTCTGGCCCGTGATTTAAACGAGAGCTTTCTGGCCACCAACCCGGCCAGCGCCACGCTGCTTACCCGCGCCATCGATGATGATTTTGTAGACACCATCGACGCGATGGAAGGCGTGCAGGCCGCCCAGGGGCAGCGGGTGATCTGGTTTCGCATCAAGGTTGGGCCGGAGTGGCGCTCGCTGAAACTGGTGGCTATCCCCGATTACGACGACATTCAAATTGATAAAATCAGCTCGGCCGGGGGGCAGTGGCCGCCGCCGGAAAGAACGCTGCTGCTGGAACGCTCTTCGCTGGCGGCCTCAAAAGTCAATGTGGGGCAATCTGTGCTGGTGGAAGCCCCCGCCGGCCGCCGCCGCGAAATGCCGGTAACCGGCTTAACGCACGACCTGACCGTCACTTCCGGCACGCTGGTTGACCAGATTCTTTTCGGCTACATCAGCGCAGATACCCTGGAGTGGTTTGGCCTGCCCCAAAATTACAACGAAATAGATCTGGTGGTCAGCGACAACCGGTTTGATAAAGACCACATCTGGAACGTGGCCAAACAGGCCGGCCACACGCTGGAGCAGGCAGGGCAACCCGTGCTGGGCACCCAAATTCTGGAACCGGGCAAACATCCAATGGACAGCATCATCCAGACATTGCTAATTCTGATGGGTTTTTTGGGCGTGCTGTCGCTGGCTTTAAGTACGCTGCTGGTCTTCAACACTATGTCAGCCATGCTGGCCCGGCAAATCCCGCAGATTGGTATGATGAAAGCCATCGGCGCCCCCCGGCGGGATATTCTGGCGATGAATATGGCCACCATTTTCATTTTCAGCCTGCTGGCCCTGCTGGTTTCAATTCCGCTGGGCATGCTGGCCTCGCGGGTGCTGACCACGCAAATGGCCACCCTCTTTAATTTTGATATCCAGAGCTTCGCTGTTTCCTACCGGATAATTGCGCTGGAAATCCTGGTTGGGCTGCTGGTGCCGGTTGCGGCGGCACTGCATCCAATCATCAAAGGGATGCGCGTCACCGTGCGCGAGGCCATCAGCAATCAGGCCGGTGGTCAGTTTGGAACCAACGTCATTGATAATCTGGTGGCCCGTTTGCGAGGGCTGCCGGCCACACTACTTTACGCGGCCCGCAACATTTTCAGGCAAAAAATCCGGTTGGTACTGACCCTGGTTACGCTGTCGCTGGGCGGGGCGATTTTGATAACGGTGTTGAGCATCCGGGCCTCGCTGCTGCTGACGGTGGAAGATATTGCCGCCTACTGGCAGCAAGATTTGACGATTGATTTTCAGCGCCCGTACCGCGCGGAAAAAATCAAACGCCAACTGGCCGAGGTGCCGGGGGTTGGCCCCGTTGAAGGGTGGAACATTAAATCCGCGTTTCGGGTAAAACCGGACGGGCGTGAATCAAACGAGGGGATTACCATTTTCGGGGTGCCGGTTCCCAGCCAATTTATTGAACCTACCCTGATAGAAGGGCGGTGGCTGCTGCCCGAAGACAAAGCCGCCATCGTTATTAATCTCGATGTGGTGGCTAAAGAAGGTGACGTGGCCGTTGGCAATTGGATTACGCTGAAAATTGATGGGCGCGAATCGGAGTGGCAGGTGGTGGGCTTGAGCGTCACCCAGATAGTCGGTTTTGGCGAACCCAAACCGGATATTCCCATTGCCTACGCCAATTACAATTATTTTAGCCAGGTGGCCGGCGAGGTGGGGCAAGCCAACAGAATTGCCGTGGAAACCACAAAACACGCGCCTGCTTTTCAGGCCAAAATGAAGCAGCGGCTGGACGCGCATTTTGAGGATGTGGGGGTGCAGGTGCGTACCATAGATACCCACAGTAAAATACACGCGCAGGTTGTAAATTTAACCGTTCCGATTCTGGCGCTGCTCACCTTTATGGCTGTTTTGTTTGCCGCGGTGGGAGGGCTGGGATTAATGGGCACCATGAGCCTGAACGTGCTGGAGCGCACTCAGGAGATTGGCATCATGCGGGCCGTGGGCGCATCATCTAAAATTGTGATGCAGGTGGTCATTTTTGAGGGGGTTTTTGTGGGGCTGGTCAGTTGGCTGCTGGCCACGCTGCTGGCCTACCCGTTGAGCCGGGCCATGAGTATTATTATCGGCGTGACCAGCTTTTACAAGGCCCCGTTTGCCTTTGCCTTTGCTCCCATCGGGATTTTGCTGTGGCTGGTCATTGTGCTTATTCTGGCCGTTTTAGCCAGCTACATCCCCGCCAGAAACGCCTCTCGTTTGAGCGTGCGTGAAACGCTGGCGTATGAATGACGCCGTACCGCGTACTGCGTATTACGTATTGCGTGAATCTCTGTGACCTTGCACCCTGCCACCTGCCACCTAAATTTCCTTAAATACCTTCGCCAGTGAATCGCCGTAGACGGCCAAATCCCACTCGCAAAAATAGCCAAAGGGCGTTTGCCGCACCTGGTAGCCGGTGTTAGTCAGGCGCTCGTCCAGCCGGTTGAACAAATCCCGGGCAAATTCCGGCGAGGCAGTGGAGCCGGACAGGTGTGTAAATGAGTGCAGCACAATGTTTTTCAGCTTGCGCTTGTTGGCCAGCCACTTGATATTTTTCACCACTTTGGTTTCCAGCCTGGGTTTGGCCTCGTCTTCCGCTTCTGCGTGGAGAAAAACAACCAGTGCTTCCTTCACCGTTTCGGAGACATCCTGCTCAGGGACATCGTCCAGCGTTTTGGAAAAAGAAGCCCAGTAGAATTTTTTGGCCTGAAAAAGTAGTAATTTCATCGCCCCTCAATTGTAAATCTAAATCCAAAATCGAATTACGGATAAACCCGCCCCAACGTGCGGGGGAAGGGGTTGGTTTCGCGCACGTGGTGGATACCCGCAATCCAGGTGACGGTGCGCTCAATGCCCAGGCCAAAACCGCTGTGCGGCACGCTGCCGTACTTGCGGATATCCATGTACCAGGCAAAAGCTTCTTCCGGCAGATCATCTTCGTGGATGCGTTTCAGCAGCAATTCCGGGTCGCTGATGCGCTCGCTGCCGCCGGTAATTTCGCCGTAGCCTTCGGGGGCCAGCATATCCACGCTTTTGCACACTTCGGGGCGGCCCGGCCACGGTTCCATGTAAAAAGCCTTACATTCGGTGGGGAAGCCGTAGATAAAAACAGGTTTGTCGTACAGTTTGGTTAGCTCGGTTTCGTGGGGACTGCCAAAATCCTCGCCCCAGGTGTGAGCCAGTTGTTTCTTCAGTTCCGGGTCGTCGGTTTCTGCGCGGATTTTGGCAATTTTTTCCGCGGCCTCATCGTAAGATATGCGCGGGAAGGGCGGTACCACTTTTTCCAGCACGCTGATGTCCCGCTCCAGCACCTTCAATTCGGGCAACCGTTCTGCCAGACAGCGCTGCACAATGTAACTGACAAACTCCTCTTCCATCGCCATCAAATCATCCAAATCGTGGAAGGCCATCTCCGGCTCAATCATC
Source organism: uncultured Caldilineaceae bacterium (assembly GCA_964460505.1). Lineage (GTDB taxonomy): Bacteria > Chloroflexota > Anaerolineae > 4572-78 > J111 > J095. The sequence continues at coordinate 3,659 of CAYWSS010000211.1, forward strand.
CAGAATTCGGTCATGTGGCGGCGGGTTTTGCTTTTTTCCGCGCGGAAGGTGGGGCCAAAACAGTAGACTTTTCCAAACGAATAAATATTAGCTTCATTGTAAAGCTGGCCGGTTTGCGCCAGATAAACGGTGTCGCCAAAATAATCGACTTCAAACAGGGTGCTGGTGCCTTCTCCGGCGGCGGGGGTGAGAATCGGCGTGCTCATTTCGATGTAGCCGTGGTCGTCCAGCCAGTTGCGGCAGGCTTTCATAATGGTGGCCCGCAAACGCAGCAGCGCCCACTGCTTGCGGCTGCGAATCCAGAGGTGCCGGTTTTCCAGCAAGAATTCCACACCGTGCTCTTTGGGCGTAATGGGGTAATCTTCGGCCACCTGCACCACCTGCAAATCAACCGTGTCAATCTCGTAGCCGCCGGGCACGCCGGGGGCACGACCATTTTCTTTGACCGTGCCGCGGACAACCACCGCCGATTCTTGCGTGAGGCGCTTGCCTGCTTCGAAAATTTCGGGGGACAGATTGGACTTAAACAACACAGCCTGCATCGTGCCGGTGCCGTCGCGCACCTGTAAAAATTGAATTTTGCCTTTGCCGGTTTTGGCGTAAAGCCAGCCTTTAATGGTCACTTCTTCGCCGATGTGCTCGGTAATATTTTGAATTGATACGACGTTGTTCAATTTAATACTCCTTGTGGTCAATCACTGGTAATGATTTTCAAGACATCTACGGTAGAAACCGGAAAGTGGGGTAAAACAAGGTCGTCAGCCCCATCGTGAACATGAGCCGGGTGAGTTGGCAATTCAGGGTGATGGGGGGCGTTATCCCATCGTTTTCGCAATACCCCGTTGTTACCTTGCCACTGAAAGCTATACTTGGAAACGTCAACCTGACCAAATTTTACAGTGAACCGTTCAAACATCTCCAGCAGGTCGCCATTATCCAGTGTTAGCCGATAGCGATACAAACCACTCTGTCCCTGGAATTCTTCACGAATAATCTTCCATTCACCAATCGGTAATTGAGAGATTAAAATGGACTTTATGTAGGTAATATAATCTGCGGCATCATTCATTCCGCCAGTTCCAGATGTTCTATTTTTTTGCGCAACTCCTGAAAAAGTTCAAATAAACCAGCCCATTCAAAAAAGTCCATATCGTCGCCAAGCTGCCCCTGTTCAAACTTTTGATAAAATTCCTCCGACAGCATTCCATAACGGGCCTCAAATTGCTTTAAATTCATTTTATATTTTCCCAGGCGAGCTTGATGTTGCGCTAAAACTACCTTGAGAAATTTATCCAGAACTTTCCCCAATGCCTCGTCTTCTTCAATGGCTTCTTGCAATAAATTTAGTTTGGTTTGTACAACAGTCATGAACTCGTCTCCTGTTCCCAGAGCCAGTACATAATATCAAAAGTAGAAGGCTGCACAGAATTCTGTCCCCCAATGTCCAATGATAACATTTGCCAAATCATTGTCAAAATCGGCACGGTTGCTGGAATTGGGGCCATGCCGGAAATTAAACATCTATGAGTATCAACTTAAGAGGAATGCGGAATTTATTCCGCTTGCCAGAATAAATTCTGGACTCCATAAGTTTACACCCATGATTGAACATCTGCTTCCCTCGTTATGGTACACTCGAAAGAATTGCAAATCAACCCCGTTTCCTTTCATTTTTTATTGACGGCAGTATGCACTTACTGTATTCTATTATTATGAACAACTATGGATACTCGTTAGCTCTTCCCCCCAGGCCGGTTCCCTGGCCGGTGCGGGGACAGGTTTTGTTTGGCGGCATTTTTAATCAGTTTGGCTGGATTTTTTTTGGATTTGGCATGATATTTGTCTGGCTTTTCGGCGCCGCCGCCGATTTTTCTCCCGTCTATTTTGCGCTGGCAAACACCGAAACTACGCAGGGCACTATTTCCGATGTGCAGAGTACCAGCGCCTCCGTTAACGATACGCCGGTGTACGCCAATCACTTCATTTTTCGGGTTGAACAGGAAGAGGTCGAATACCGGGGCGTATCGTACACCACCGGCCAACAATACAGCGTGGGGCAAAGCGTGCCGGTAGAATACCTCGGCAGCAGCCCCAATACCGCGCGTATTCAAGACACACGCGGCGGCATGTTCGATTGGTGGGTGTTGTGCCTGGTGGGCATTTTTCCCGTGGTTGGATTGGTTTTTATCATTGTGGGGATAGGCAGCGGACTAAAGGGAAACCAACTACTCGCGCAGGGAAAAATTACCCGGGGCCAGCTCATTTCCAAAGAACCCACAAACACCCGAATTAACAATCGCACAGTCTACAAACTCACCTTCGAGTTTGTTGCGGATGACGGGCTTCGTTACGAAGCCGTGGCCAAAAGCCACATGCCGCACAATCTGGAAGATGAGGAGTTCGAAGAAATCCTGTACCTGCCGCACACCCCCAGCACCGCCGTGCTGACAGATAACCTGCCCGGCTCCCCGGAAATTGACGAGATGGGCACTATTCACCCTACCAATGTTGGACGCAGCTTGCGACCCCTGATATTACCGGGACTGGTGTTAATGGTACACGGCACTATCTTTCTTTATATGATTTTCTAACTCATTTGCTCCGCCTATTTGCCTCTGGTATACTCCCCCTGTTCAAAAAAACCCGCAGCAGAGAAGGCTTATGATCGCTCCAATCCCCATTAAATTTGGCACCGACGGCTGGCGAGCCATCATTGCCGATACCTACACCCACGCCAACGTGCGGCGCTGCGCCGCCGGTTTGGGCAAATACGTTCAAAAACAAAATCAGAGCCAAAAAGGCGTTGTTATTGGCTACGACACCCGCTTTGGCTCGGCCGATTTTGCCGCAACCGCCGCCTCTACCCTGGCCGCGCTGAATGTGCCCGTCTTTCTGTGCAACCGCCCGGCCCCAACCCCAACCATCTCTTACACCATTGTTAACAAACAGGCCGCCGGTGGAATTATCATCACCGCCAGCCACAACCCCGGCAAATACAACGGCTTCAAATTCAGGCCCGATTACGCCGGTTCCGCCCGGCCGGAAATTATCAAAGCAGTCGAAGCCGAAATTCCCGACGAGGCCGAATCTCTGCAAATGCCGTTGGCCCGGGCCAAGTCACAATCGCTGGTCACAGATATTAACCCGCTGCCGGCCTACCGGGCCAAACTGGAAACGCTGGTCAATTTTGAGCGCGTCAAAGCCGCCGGATTGAACGTAGCCGTGGACGCCATGCACGGCGCGGGCGGCGGTTTGTGGCCCCAACTGCTGGCCGGGGGAGCCACCACCGTCACCGAACTGCGGGGCGAAGCCAACCCCAATTTCCCCGGCATGCACAACCCGGAGCCGCTGGCCCACAATCTTAAACCGCTGCTGGAAGCCATAAAATCCGGCGCAGACGTGGGTTTTGCCGCCGATGGTGACGCCGACCGCATCGGCGTACTGGATGAGCGCGGCCACTTTGTCAACCCGCTGCAACTGTACGCCCTGCTGCTGCTGTACACGCTGGAAGTGCGCCAACTGCGCGGCCCCATTGTGCGCACCATCACTTGCACGGCTATGGCCAACAAACTGGCCGCAAAATACAACCTGCCCGTCCACGAAACGGCCATCGGCTTTAAATATGTCGGCCCAAAAATGGTTGATGTCGGCGCCATTTACGGGGGCGAAGAGAGTGGCGGCTACGCTTTTGGCGGCCACATTCCGGAGCGGGACGGCTTTGTCTCCGGCCTGTATTTGCTTGATTTTATGGCCGTGACCGGGCGCACCATGAGCGGGCTGGTCGACTACCTGTTTGAGCAGATTGGCCCCCACTACTACGGCCGCATCGACATCAACTACGATACCGCCCAACGCGCAGCCGTAGTACAGCGCATGCAACAAGCCCGCCCCGACAAGCTGGCCGGGCTGACCGTAACCGGGCGGCTCACCCTCGACGGCTTTCGTTTTGATGTGGAGGATGGCGGCTGGCTGATTGTGCGCTTTTCCGGCACCGAGCCGCTGCTGCGCGTCTACTGCGAAACCACCCACGGCGACCGGGTGCAGGAGTTACTGTATGCCGGCCGGGAACTGGCAGGGATTTAAATGCTCATTGATTCCCACTGCCATCTTAATTTTAACGCCTTTGACAACGACCGGGACAAAGTTCTGGCTCGGGCCAGAGAAGCCGGTATTACGGCTGTCATCAATCCGGCCACTAATTTGGGAGATAGCCAACAAATCGTTAAAATGTCGGAACAAATCCCTGATTTGTACGCGACAGTCGGGGTTCATCCCAACGATGCTGGTGATTTTGATGACTCCGTGCCGGCGCAACTGCGGGAGTTGGCCGGCCACCCAAAGGTGGTGGCAATTGGCGAAATTGGGCTGGATTATTACTGGGATAAATTCCCGCGCAAAAAACAGCGCCACGCCTTTGAGCAGCAACTGGCTCTGGCCAAAGACGTGAACAAACCGGTTATCATTCACCAGCGTGAGTCTGCCGAAGATACCATGGAAATTTTGCGGCGGTGGGGAGCCGGGCAAGACCATCCCGGCCTGGTACTGCACTCCTTTTCCGGAAATTTGGCAATGGCGCAGGAAGCGCTGGAGTTGGGTTTTTACATCGGCATTAGCGGGCCGGTTACGTTTAAAAATGCGCGCGGCCTGCCCGAAATTGTGGCCGCCATCCCCCCCGGCCGGCTGCTGGTGGAAACAGATGCACCGTTTCTTTCGCCGCACCCGTACCGGGGCAAACGCAACGAGCCGGCCCGTGTGGCGGTAATCACAGCGCGGCTGGCAGAATTGCAAAATCTGCCGGTTGACCAAATGAGCCGGCAATTAACAAGAAACACGGTCAGGTTGTTTCGACTACCGGAAATGTGATATATATTGCGTATTAACCGCAAAAGTCAACAAAAGATATTAAACTTGTTCCCTAATAAGGTTATCTCATTTGTAGGACACAGACAAGCGCGGATGAACGCGGAAAAAAGATTTTAAATATCCGCGCTTGTCCGTTCTCGTCTGCGTCCTTAATAAAATGTGTCCGGATTTCCTGCGTTGCTT
>CAYWSS010000212.1:0-8703 GCA_964460505.1 uncultured Caldilineaceae bacterium
TTTTTGGCCTAAAGTGTAAACCTATTATTTGGATACATTGAAGCGATGCCGAAAAATAGGGTAATCTTTGCGCGCCTGGCGACCTCTGCGGTAAATTACCGGCGCGCTGGTAAATCTGCCCCAGAGATAAAATACTGCCGGTTTAAGGATGAGTGGCTTACGGGTCAATTGTTGCCTTACGCCAAACCGTGATATAATTCACATCATTTTATAATTTCTGAGGATAATCTTAATGTTAAACAAGGCGCTTACCTTCGCTCAAGAAAATCAGAAGCAGACACTTGCTGAATTAAAAGAATTGTTACAAATTCCCAGTATCAGTACCCTGCCGGAACACGATGCTGATGTGCAGGGGGCCGCAAAATGGTTGTCTGACAAACTTTCTGCCATTGGTTTGGAGAATGTGCAAATTTTACCAACGGCGGGCCACCCCGTGGTGTATGCCGACTGGCTGAACGCCGGGGCCGAGGCTCCCACCCTGATCATCTACGGCCACTACGATGTCCAGCCCCCGGACCCGCTGGATGAATGGCTGACCCCTCCGTTTGAGCCAACCATTAAAGGCGACAATATCTTTTGCCGGGGTGCAGCCGATGATAAAGGGCAGTTGTACATTCACATTGCAGCGGCGGAAGCTTACCTGAAATCGGTGGGGAAGTTGCCGGTCAATTTGAAATTTCTGTTTGAAGGCGAAGAGGAACTGGGCAGTACCAACCTGGGGGCCTTTGTTCGCAACAATCTGGATTTGCTGAAAGCCGATGCGGCCATTATTTCCGATACCGGCATTATTGACCCCGACACTCCGGCATTAATCACCAGCGTGCGCGGGATGGCCTACATGGAAATTACCATGCGCGGCTCCCGGCAGGATTTACATTCCGGCGTTTACGGCGGTGTGGTTGAAAATCCACTGCATGCGATGGTACACATGTTGGACTCGCTGCGGGATGCGCAGGGGCGGGTGACAATTCCCGGTTTTTACGACAAGGTGCGGGAACTGACCCCCGCCGAGCGCGAAGCCATCAACACCGGTCTGAAAACTGAAGCAACGATTATGGCCGAGACGGGCGCGCCGGCCCTGTTTGGCGAGGCGGGGTACACCGTATCCGAACGGACGGGCGCCCGGCCTACGCTTGAAATTCACGGCATTAGAGGGGGCTTTGTTGGCAAAGGGCAAAAGACAGTAATTCCGGCTGAGATCAGCGCCAAGGTCAGTATGCGGTTAGTGCCGGATCAGGAGCCGGCAGAAATTGCCCAAATGTTCATCAAGCATATTCAGGCCATCAGCCCCGACACGATGGAAGTTACGGTTGAAAAATTGTCGGCGGAAGCGGGCGCGATGGTTGACATAACCGCGCCGGCTATTGAGGCTGCAGCCCTGGCTTATGAGCAGGTGTTTGGAAAACAACCCATCTTCCTGCGCGAGGGGGGCAGCATTCCGGTGGTGGGCATGTTCATCAACCAGATGAAAACCCCGGTAGTCATGATGGGCTTTGGCCTGCCCGACGACGGCTTGCATTCGCCCAACGAAAAGTTCCACCTGCCCAACTTTTACCGGGGCATCAAAACTGCTATCCGGTATTTTGATATTTTTGCCAAGCAGAATTAGCAGTTATTTACCCACCTTGAATCAAATAACCATTCAGCCCCCCTGTCATTCCCGCTAAAAGCATGCGGGAATGACATAATTCTGGTAGGGGGGTGAACGGTTACTGAATCAAAGAGGGATGCGCCACTTGCACATCCCTCTTTTTTGTTTGCCCTTTGTCATCTGAAAAAAAGTTTTGGATCAGAGTAGCTCGGCAATTAACGCTGCGGCTCGATTGGCCGCGCCGGATACAAGCAGGCGGTAGCTGCTTGTATCCGCACCCAAAGTCTCCAGGGCGGCCGCGGCCAGGCTCTCCTTTGTTGTTTCATCATAATCAAGCCGCCGTCCGGCCCGATAGCGATCCAGCCGGCGCGTTACATGGTAAACTTGCTCACAATGGTTTTTTAGTGGAAAGTAGATAAATGGCCGGCGATTGACCGCCAATTCCATCGTTGTGCTTAACCCGCCCTGAACAATGCCTAAATCGGCTACGGTCAGATGCTCATAGAGATTGTGAACGTAGGGCCGTATCTCCATCCCTGTCTTTTGCGGCAAACTTTGGGGGTCAATGCGCGGCCCGGCGACAACCACACAATGCGCGCCCGGCTGCGCTTGTTGGATAAGCGGCCAGGCTTCGATGGCTTTTTGCAGGAGAGGTTGGCCGACAGCCGTACCTCCCACCGCGCAGATGACTAACGGTCGGTCAGGGTCGTAACCCAGCCGGGTGCGAATAGCCCGTTTGTCGGCGTAGTCGGCGGGGGCAAAGGGAGTAATGTAGCCGGCAGCCTCAAAATGCTCTCTGCCCCACTCATGAATAAAGGGCAGGCCAGGCCCGAATCGCTCCGGCACAAGGTCGTCATAGTCGCCAATGTAGATGGCCCGGTCGCGGATGCGCCGGTAGCGTTCCACCTGCTTAATCATCTGGGCGTTGTAATCGGCGGTGAGAAAAGCTTCGCGAGAGTTGTCAGTATTGTCCACCGGCAGCCAACCGAGGAAATCAGTCAGAAAAATAAAGGGTGCGGTTTTGAGTTCGGGGTTTTCGTGCAGGTAATAATCAACCTCCCACGACTCGTCACCGATCCACAAATCGTAGGGCGTCTCTTTTACCACATCCAGAAAAACCATAAAGTTTGCCAGCAATATTTCGTCCATTTCCCGCCAGGCGTAAAAGCAGTGCAACTCGTGCTCGGTGGCAGACTCTTCCCAGTGGGTCGACTCGCTGGCCAGCCGCTTGCTCATTGGATGAATGGTCTCCCCATTCTGTTCCAACACCTGAGTTACCGGCGGTTGGGCCAGCCACTCAATTTGCAAATCAGGTTCAAGCCGGCGCAATTCGCGGGCAATGGCTAAATCGCGCTGAACGTGGCCCAGGCCAATGGGGCTGGAGATAAAGAGCGCGCGCCGCTCTTTGCGAGACCAGGCAGTTTTCCAGGTTCGGCGGCCGGGTTGGGGCATATCCAAAAAGCGGGCAATTTCCCGGTTGATTTTAACCGGATGGCGACCGTTTATGGCGTGGCATCCCCCTCTAAATTCAACAAATTCCCAGCCCGGCCGCTTTTCGGCCATCATCCGGCTGTAGTTGACATCGGCAATCATATCGCCGCTGCCGTGAATGAGCAGCACCGGGCAGCGAACCCGACTGAGCGCCTGCTCAAAGGGCAGGGTGGGCATCAGCGCAGAATTAATGACCCCGCTTATCAAAATGTCAGGCGTAGTTTCGTGCGCCCAGCCGGTAAAGTCATCAATAACTTTGGTAGAGTAGGGTTCGTGGCAAACAGCGCCAAAGAAAAATTCCAGCCAACCGTCGTAATCCTCCCGCCAATAGTTGGCGTTCCGCTTCTCCATTCCCTCATAGGACTCTCGTTTTTCCCAGAAAGTCGGGTCATCACCGTAGGCCCATTCCGGGGGAACCGGGCCTAACAAGACCAACCGTTTAACCCGCTCCGGGTAGCGAGCCGCCAGCCACAACCCCCAGGTGCCGCCCATCGAGAGGCCAACCACGTCGGCTTGTTTAACCCCGAGATGGTCAAGCAGCCCTGCCCCGTAATCAACCACCCGGTCACATTCAAAGGCTGCCGGGTCGGTGGTGCGCTCGCCGCTGCCGATGCCGGGGGGGTCGTAAGTAATCACGCGAAAGGTGCGGGCCAGAAACGGAACCTGCATCCGCCAGAACAAGCCGGGTGCAATCTGCCAGGTGGGCAGCAGCAGCACGGGTGGAGCCGGCGGGTTGCCAAAAATCTCGTAGCCGACCTGAAAGCCGTGGAGTTTGACAGTACCGGATTCAACGGGTGTTATTGCTCGCATTTGTTTGCTCCTTATTCAGATTATCCATCATTCACTTAACACCATTGTCACCAGCGCGTCCAACTCGCGAGCCGCCTCATCCTCGGGCAAACGCACGGTGGGGAGAGGATTGGCTACACCCCGCAGGGCGGCCAGGTGTTGCTCTGCTTTTTCCCGGGCCGGTTTGGCCAGGGCGGGATGACGGAGCGCGATTTGTAGAATCTCATCGGCCTGCGCTGTCGTTCCCTTATCGGCCAGAAGGATGGCCAATTCTACCAGAGCATCCAGGAGCACCGGGAAGGCCCTGATATCCTGGGCCGTTTGAATGACTTCAAGCAGATGCCGGTACGCCGTTTCAGGTTCACCTCGGGCCTTTGCCACCAAACCAAGCTGAATAAGCCCCGTAGCCACCCCCCATTGGTTGTCGTTAACCTGCCGTAGCTTAACCCCTTCTCGATACAGCCAGTCGGCCTCGGCATAGTCGCCTTGCCTAAAGGCATACAGCCCCAGGTTGTTCAGGGCGAAGGCTTTACCGCGCCGGTCGTCAATTTCGGTGAAGATTTCCAGACTTTGCTGCGACAGACGTTGGGCTTCAGGCGTATCGCCGTGAAGGTGGGTCACCAAACCCAGGTCGTTGAGCGAATAGCCTTGCAGCCAGCGGTCTTCTACTTTCTGACTAAATTCGATACTTTCGATAAAACAGCGCCGGGCCTGTTCAAAATTGCCAAGTAACTGAAAGACAGCCCCCTTCATATTCAAAGCGAACGCAAGCCAACGGTGCGCCTTGAAACGCTGTAACACCGTAATAGCTTGAGCAAGTTTGATCAGACCCTCATTGTAATTACCCAGTCGCAATGACGAAACGGCTGCCCCTATAACGAGCAACACACCGTGGGCTAACTTATAGACCCCGGCCTTCTCTCCGCCTATGTTGGCAAACTGCTCCAGCAACCCGCTTGTTTGAACGGTGATATCGTTAAGCTCAAGGAACAGGCCGCGTTGAGTATAAAATAACCACAAGGCAATACAGGCCTGAACCAGGAGCGCAGCCTCGCCCTGTTTTGCGGCGTGCTGCCAGCCTTGCTTGATATTCTCAAATTCCTGAGCCACCTTTGTAAACGCGGTTCGCTGGCCGGGGCCCTTCATACGCGGTTCTTGATGGGCCAATAGGTTTAGGTAATAGGCCGCATGCCTGTTACGAGTCCGGGTTTCATCCTCCGGGCACTCCCGCAATTTAGAAGCCCCATATTGACGCATAAGTTCGTGGACTTTGTAGCGACCTGAGGTCGTGTGGCGCAGGAAGGATTTGTCTACTAATCCAGACAGCGCGTCCAACACCTCAAATTGGCGATGGATTAACTGTAGCTCGCCCTGGTCGGTTACCTGTAAATCGTCGTCGGCCCATTCAACTTCTCCGGCGATGGCTTCGGCGGCGGTGCGCGTAAAGCCACCACGACAGACTGACAGCCGTTGAAACAGCCGCTGCTCTTGAGCCGTCAGCATCCCCCAAGAGTAGTCGAATACCGCCCGCATATTGCGATGACGTTCCGGCAAGTCGCGCATGGAGGTGGCTAAGAAATCAAGGCTGCGCTCAATTTCCTGAACAATTTCATGACAGGAAAGCACTCTGGTCCAGGCTGCGGCCAACTCAATGGCCAGCGGAATACCCCCCACTAAGCGACATGTCCGGCTGATGCATGGCCATTCTTCACGATGCTGTCCAAAGTTACGGTTGATGCGACGAGCCTGCTGTAAAAATAGCCGGGGGGCACTAAACCCCTCTATTTCCTTAGCCTGACCATTAGGCGGAACAGTTAATCCTTCGACATTAAAAATCCATTCGGCATGAAGATTCAGTCGCTCCCGAGAGGTCACCAGGATTTTGAGTTGAGGGGCAAATTTCAACAGTTCAGCCACCAGAGCTGTCCCCTTCTGATTGTCAGGGTCATCCACTACCTCATCCGCTTCGGCCGAGGAAACGAGCAAATGCTCAAAGTTGTCAAGCACCAGTAACAATTCCTGATTGTGCAGATAGCTAAACAACTGCTGTTTGGGGTCGCTCGAACCGTGCAGAACCAACCCAACGCTATCGGCAATGGTAGAAACCAGCGGGCCGGCCGAGGCGAGTGGGGCCAGCGGCACAAAACAGACTCTATGGGCAAGACCGGCCTGCTGCGCCGCCTCAATAGACAGCCGGGTTTTGCCAATACCGCCCACGCCTACCAACGTCAACAAATGGCAGGTTGGGTCGGCAATCAAAGTGGTAATTTCGGCCAGCTCATCTTCCCGGCCAACAAATGGCGTGGTTTGAATCGGGAGGTTGTGGGGAGGTGTAGCGCGATGAGATGGGGGCGGAGGAGAGGGCACAGACACAGCAGGCGTTGAGGTTACATATTGCCCCCGGGCCATGCAGATAAACTTATCTCGATCCGTATCGGGGATGGCCAGACAGTCAGCCAGCAGATCCGCCATTTGCCGGGATGGGCGTCGTTCTTCCCGCTCAATTTTCTTGATTGTCACCACGGCACAGCCAACTTGTTGAGCCAGGGTCGCCTGGGTCAAGTCAAGGGCCTTGCGTTGTCGTCGTACCCAATCACCGAAGGAAAGAATCTCGTCCATTGGACTTTATGCCGGTTGTACCCCTGTTGTATTCCTTTATGTATCCCAAAAGAATACCCGTTGAGGTCATATTTCTGCTTTAATGAGGGTAGCAAAATCAGAATAATGAATGGTAAATCCAAACTGAGGAAATTTGAGTCGAATTAAGATCAGACCTCTAAGAACTTTGGCTCTCTGGTAGTTTGCAGGATCGCTCTATAAACAAGCGTATTATCTGCCACGAATTACACTAATTTCACTGATTTTTTATTTTTTCGTGTTAATTCGTGCAATTCGTGGCAAATTCTTTACTTTGATCCTGCGAAATCCTGTAGAGCCACAAAATTATGGTGTAATCAGGAATGACATAACATTGTACCCTTTCGTTTTGCAATATGATGCCGAATTATTCGCTTTCGGTGTGCCTGAGAACAGCCACGACCGGGAGGTGGTCGGAGCCAAATCCGGAGGGAACCACGGTTGTTTCAAGCGGGGTAAAATGCGGGCTGACAAAAATATGGTCGATGCCCACCACCGGCCCAACCGCGATCTGGTTATCCGGGGCGCTGCTCATTTATCATCGAGAACTCTGCCACAATGGGGAAGTGATCGGAGCCACCCGAAGCAGACAGGGTGCGGGCATTGTGGGCAAAAAAATGATCGCTGTAAAAAATGTGGTCGATGCGCACCAAAGACATGGGTACAGGAGTTCTTATTACAGTGAGAGTGTTGGCCGAAAAGCTGAAGCCAAAGCCCCAACCGGCTTGCCAGTGCGCGTTTTGCAGATGTTTATTAATTAAACGGTATACTTCCGACTGGTCATTGGTGTTGAAATCCCCGCCAACAATTAACGGGCCGTTTGTGGCGGCAATACTGTTGTTCAGCCGCTTCATTTGCCGCAGGTGGGTGCGCCACAAAACCGGCTGGCTGGCATGCACGTTCCAAACCTGCATCGGCCCGCCCGGTGTGTGTGCAATTGCTTTCTGAACCCGCCCCTCATTAAATGCGTTACCACTGGGTGTTAACGGAAACTGACTGATGATTGCTTGCTGCATCGAAGCATCAACAATCAGGTGCAAACTCTGGTCTGGATTCAACTCTGTCCATTGATCAACAATCCAGCGGGCAGTGTCCGGAGAAGTTTCCTGCAACAGCAAGAGGGTGGGGTTTTCCTGGCTGATCAGCTCTACTGCGCCGGGTAAATCCCGATTGATATGCCAGATATTGTAGCTCATTACTTTTAAGTCCTGTCCATATTGTTCCTCGGCCAGCACAACGTTTGTGCGCGGCAGAAAAAGCGGGGCATAACTAAACGCAATGAGAGACGTGGGGATAATGAGCGCCGTTGCCAGACGAAAACGACCGGCTATGGCGGCCAGAAAGAGCGCCGGAATCAGGGTGATCAGCAGCCAGGGCTTAAAATAGTTAAGTAGCTGCACCGGATAGAAAGAATCACCGGGCCACCAGCGCATGGGGTACCAGGCCAACATTCCCAGCGCGTAAAACCACAATCCCATCCAAAACAGCCCCAAACAAAGGGTAATGATTGTTTTTAAGGGCAAAATTAGTAATTTGTTAATCATCAGTATCAGGTATCAGGTATCAGGTGTCAGGTGTCAAAGTGAAAAACCGTGACACGTGACACTATGACACATATTACACAAGAATCAAAGTCTTTTTCTGAAAACTGTAGTAATTGTAGCCATTGTTGTTTAGTATTGTATTAAAATGCTACCCGACAGCCAGGGTCAGTTCGGTGATTTCCGGAGGGCAGTTGAACCGTACCGGCGGTCCCATCACCCCGACCCCACGGGTAGTATACACCCACATGGTAACCATTCAGCCCCCCTGTCATTCCCGCACGTATTAAGCGGGAATCCACAGACTGCACGCATAGATTCCCGCTAAAAGCATGCGGGAATGACATAATTCTGGCAGGGGGGTGAACGGTTACCCCACATGTTGCCGGCTTTGTTTAACCCCTGGTCGTACTTTTTTCCCAGGTAGGGCAGCCCCAGCGCCCCAATGCCCGGCAGCCGCACCTGCCCGCCGTGGCTGTGTCCGGACAGTTGCAACGCCACCCGGCCATCCTGCGCCGCAACATCGGCGTAGTCCGGCTCGTGGGCCAGCAAGATAACAGGTACGTTGGCGGGGGCGTTGCCCAAAGCGCTGCTTAAATCTTGGTGATTACCCATATCTGCCTAAGACCGCAGAGGTTTCCTTTGTATAACAAA
>CAYWSS010000213.1:0-8701 GCA_964460505.1 uncultured Caldilineaceae bacterium
TCATTGTTCTGCAAGACACTCTATCACACGAGGAATTGGCCGCCGCAAAAGCGCCTCAGAAAAAATTCTCCACAACAAACGCGGCCCAAAGAGGTGAGTTGAGAGAACGCGCCCGGCAATTATTGTTGCAGGTTACAGAATATGATCCGGCAAACATTAGCGCCTGGTTGTGGCTGAGTACCGTTGTGGATGACGCCGGGGATAAATTAACCTGCCTCAACAACGTGCTGGCCCTTGACCCCGATAACCCATCGGCGGAAAAGGGGCTGGCCCTGCTCAGAAAACAACACCCAGATTTAGCCGGTCTCTCTGCCAAAATAGCGGTGCAGGAGTACCCGGTTGTTCTCCCCTCCGAAGAGAATCAAACTAATTGCCCGTTTTGCAACGCCGTTATCTCTAAAATGGATTCCCCGTGCCCCCATTGCCAAACGCCGCTGGTTATGAGCTGCCCGGCCTGCAATACCATTATGGATGTGGAATGGGAAAACTGCACCCAGTGCGACCATTACATGGGAGATTACCGGCTTCGGTCCGTCTATTTTACTCTTTTGGCTGTGGCCTACCGGGAACACCACCGTTTAAGCAAAGCGCTGGATGCCCTGCGGGTGGCAGAACAGTTAAATCCGGACCAGCCGGATTTGTATCGCCAGATGGGTGAAATTTTGGGTGAAATGAGCGAACCTACAGCGGCCATTCCTACGCTGGAAGAAGCTGTCAAGAGAGAGCCGGAGCAGGTGGGGCCGTATCTGGCCCTGGGCAAGATACTTCAGCAGGAAGGGCGCTGGGAACAGGCCGAAAAAATCTACAATGACGCCCGGAAAATTGCTCCCAGGTCATCAGAACCATACTACGCCCTGGGAGACTTGCTGTTGCACCAGTCCCGGCTTCCGGAAGCTCAAAAAAATCTGAAGAAGGCCACAAAAATTGACCCGCAACATGGGCAAGCCTGGGCCAGGCTGGGGCAATCGCACGAAATTAACAAAAAGCATCATTCTGCAATTTATGCCTACCGCCGGGCAGTCAAACTTCTCACGCGGGGAGAGGAAGATTGGCAACTGGTGCAGGAACGCCTGCGTATTCTTGACCCCCAAATGCCCGATAGATTTGCCAAAAGCTGGTCAAAACTGATTCAGTATATGGCAATTCCGGTGGTAATTTTAATTGTTGCGGTAATGTTAAAAACCGAGTTTCAACCCCTGACTGCGCCCCTTGAATGGATTACCGTTTTTCTGGGACTATTGGGGGCCTGGATGTGGGCCAGTGGTTATGCCCTGCCCAAAAATCCGCCTATGCGTCTGTTAACCGGCAATCCCCATGGTATTGCAGAATCGGATTACCGCCAGATTGTTTCCCTCTTTGGCGGCGCTTTCTGGATAGCGGCTGTAGCCGTCAACCTGTTGCCCATCGGTTAACTCCGCCCTTGCCGCTCCCACAACTCTCGCATAAGCTGCATCTGCCCCAGATGAAGCGCGGTGTGTTCCAGGGCATGGAGCAAGGCCCAGGCCACGGTAACGTTACGCTCGTCCCTCGGCGCTACGCGCCCATCCTCCAAATCCAGAGGCGTTAGCCGGCTGACAATGGTTTGGCTGTGCGCCAACACCTCATCCAAACGCTTCAGCAAAGTTGCTGCATCACCCCCAACTGTCCGAAATTCGGCCTCACGATCACGGGTTAGCAAGTCATTGCCGGCCACGGTGCCAATCCAGTAGCGTTCCGAGCCGGCCACATGCGCCGCCAGTACCCCCAGCGAATTCATGGCCGATGATGGCCGCCAATCCAGCCCCTCCGATGATACATCATCTAAAGTTTTGTTAATGCCCGCATGCAGCGCCGCTAATCGCTCCTGAAATTCTTTGAGTGTGGTTAACATTATTTCGCTCCGTGAAAATTTTATCGTCCATTATTTTACTATTTATTCCCAAAAAATACACTTTTATTCAATTTACAAACTAAAAGTCAAGTGACAAGCGTCACCAAAATTGGTGACATTCCTCACTATCGAATTATGACAACTTTGTTGTATTATTGGGTGGTCAGGCATTACCCAAAATCAATCCAAAAAAAGACGGAGATTTCCTTATGAAGTTCATCCTGTTGGTATTAACGATTATGTTTTTAGTTGCTTGTGGTGGGCCGCCACTGGCTCAACCGGAAACGGGTGGTATATACCGTATAAATGTGTGATATAATATTTAGTGCCTGAATTCAAACGCAACACAGCAGGTTTCAACCGAACCACGTGGAGGTGGCATTTATGATCGGGAAAACCTTAGGAAGCTACCGTATTATCGAACAAATAGGCATTGGCGGCATGGCTACCGTGTTTAAGGCCTACGCGCCCGATACCGACCGCTACGTGGCCATTAAGATTTTACCCCACCACTTTTCGCACGACCCCACCTTTAAAGAACGATTTCAACGCGAAGCCAAAGCCATTGCCAAACTGGAGCACCTTCACATTCTGCCCATTTATTCCTACGGCGAAGATGACGGCATTGCTTATATGGCTATGCGCTACCTTAAAGCCGGCACGCTTACCGACCACATAAAGCAGGGGGCACTGCCCCTGGCCGAGGCCGACCGTATTCTCCGCCAGATTGCCAGCGCGCTGGACCACGCTCACAGTCACCAGATTTTACACCGGGATGTAAAACCCAGCAACGTGCTGCTGGATGACAGCGGCAACGCCTTTCTCACAGATTTTGGCATTGCCAAAATGGTTGAAAGCACGCTCACCGGCGGCGATATTTTGGGCACCCCGGCCTACATGAGCCCCGAACAATGCCAGGGCAGCACAGAAATTACCGCCGCCTCGGATATTTATTCGCTGGGCATTGTGCTGTACGAAATGGTGACCGGGCGCGCGCCCTTTCAGGCCGAAACCCCCATTGCCCTGATACACATGCAACTGACCGAGTCGCTGCCATTGCCCCACAACCTGCGTTCCGACCTGCCCCCGGCTGCGGAAAATGTTATTTTAAAGGCGCTGGCCAAAGACCCCAACAGCCGCTACAGAACCTGCGGCGAAATGGCCATCGCCTTCAGCGAGGCCGTTACCGGGCCGCCGGCTGCAAAAGTGCCGGTTCAGGCGGTTACGCCTGTGGTTCCCCTTTCTTCCCGGCCTAAAATAGATGAAGCCACCCTGCTGCACGAACCGCCGGGCAAAACCGTGGTAGCCCCCAAAAAACCGCCCTCGCGCCGCCGGGTGTGGCCGGTGGCTGCCGTAGTATTGGCCGGCCTTGGTATTCTGGCCGCCGGCTTGCTGTTTATGTTGCTGAACCAGGATGAAGAAAACGGCTCCGCACCGCAAACCATTTCCCAAAGCGAAGCAGAGGAAGCAGCGCCAGGAGACTTGCCGCCGGAACGGATGGTTGAACCGTGTCACTGGATTGGCGACAAACCCGGCTTGTGCATCTACCCCCCTGGAGACGAAAACCCCATCCGAATTCTGGAAGATGCCGGCCTCGAAATTCCCGATGCCCCCAGTTGGAGTCCCGACGGCCAAAAATTGGTTTTTAATGCCCGAAAGCAGGATACGGAAAACAGGACGACCCTGCACGTTGTTAATGCTGACGGCACAAACCTGACCCGGCTTCAAACCCTGAGCGAATGGGACGAGGGCCCGGCATGGAGCCCCAATGGCAAGTGGCTGGCTTTTATCAGTGGCAGCGGGCTGGCCCTGATGCAGCCGGAGGGTGATGGACCACCTACAATTATTGTTGACAATGATGAGGGGGCCATATGCCTCAATTCCCCCGAATGGTCGCCGGATAGCAACAATATTGTTGTCTCTGCTCATTTTGGCTGCGAATGGGAATTTCCGATGCACAGCCAAATCTGGGTCGTTGCGGCAAACGTCGACAATCCGGAAATTTACCCCATTACCGATATTGTTTATGACGATGAAGAATGCGTCGATTTTAATGTGGCGTTCAGCCCGGATGGTGAACGGATAGCCTACGTCGACGAGGCATGCCATCCCCACCTGATTAATGCCGATGGTTCCGGCCAGGCTGAACCCATCGCCGATTTTCCGTGGAGTTGGCTCTCCAACCATTATCCACAATGGCAGAACGAAGTAGAAATACAGGACCCCGAAGAATCAGATTTAATCGACATTGAAGAGCTTCTTGAAGTATACGCCTGCCGGGATTCCCCCCGGCCCGGATCGGGGTTGTGCATCAGCAATGTGGTCAGTGGCAGGGAGGATGAAACCCGAATAGTTGAAGATGAGGGCTTTGAAACGGATCGGTTTTGGGGCGAAACCTTGAGCCCGGACGGGCAGCGGATTGCCTTTTCTGCGGCCCGGGAGCGTGAGCAGGAAAACCATCTCTACATCACCAATGTTGGCGGCCATGAATTGACAAAACTTCCCATAGGTGGCAATTCGGGAGATCCGGCCTGGAGCCCGGATGGCGAATGGCTTATTTTTCACCACAACGGCAATCTGGCCAGGGTTTCTCCGGAGGGACGGGATTTTAGCCTGGTACTGGAAGAAGCAACCGTAGGCTGCAGTTTCAAGCCCCAATGGTCTCCCGCCGGGGAACGATTTGTTGTTTCTGTACTTCCACGTGGCTGCGAGTGGATCTTCCCCATGCCCCGCGAGATCATTGTCGCCTCGTCCGAGGGAGAAGACCGCCGGGTTATTGCCACCACCAACCACAAGCTCGGCGGCTGCCAGGATTTTGCCGTCGCCTTCAGTCCGGATGGAGGGCAAGTCGCCTACATTGATGGCGATTGCCGGACCTATCTCGTTACCACAGACGGCTCCGGCAAAACCGAACCCATCGATGAATTTCCCTGGGAATGGACCTCGCTGTTTCACCCCCAATGGCCTCAAATAAAATAGTGCAACCCCCCTCATATCCGCGCGCAACAAACTCGCCTTCTCTGCGGAGGCGAGTTTGACTTTTTGTTAGGACGTATTACAATCTCTGCGCGAACCGAACACGATAGACAAATTTTAATTTCCAGAGAGTTGATGTGCAAAAGCGCCGTTTGCTGACAATTTTTATTATTGTATTTGTTGACCTGCTTGGCTTTAGTTTAATTTTACCGCTGCTGCCATTTTATGCCGAAAGTTATCAGGCCGGCCCGGCGCTGGTGGGCTTGCTGGTAGCTTCGTATGCGGCCATGCAACTGCTTGGCGCACCGCTGCTGGGAAGATTGTCGGATCAGTACGGACGGCGTCCCATCCTGCTGATTAGCATCTTTGGCACGTTTCTTGGATTTTTATTGCTGGGTTCTGCGGAACCACTGGGCATCGCCATTACCGGCTTCCTCCCCACCTCATTAATTGGCGAGGATGTGCTGGCTGCCCAAAATAATATTATTCTGGCTATTCTATTTCTCAGCCGGATGATCGATGGACTGACCGGTGGAAATATCTCGGTGGCGCAAGCCTACATTGCCGATATCACGGATGAAAAAAACCGAGCCAAAGGGATGGGCCTAATTGGCGCGGCCTTTGGACTGGGATTTGTGTTTGGCCCAGCTATTGGCGGGTCGCTCAGCCAGTGGAGTTACGCCCTGCCCGCATTTACCGCCGCCGGCATCTCTTTTCTCAACTTGATTGCCGTCTTTGTGTGGCTGCCGGAATCACTTTCTGTGGAGCAACGAGGAAAACAAACAGTCTCTACTCGCCCCGCCCTCTCTGTGCAAGTGTTGTGGCAAGCGCTGGGGCGGCCCCGGGTGGGGCCGCTGTTGCACATTCGCTTTGTGTACGGGTTGGCCTTTGCCACCTTCGAGACCACCTTTGCCCTGTATGCCCAATACCATTTGGGCTTGTCTGCGGCAACCACCGGCTACACTATGGCTTACATTGGCATATTAATTGCTTTTGTTCAGGGCTTCGCCATCGGCCGCCTCACTGCCCGCTTCAGCGAAATCAGCTTGATGTTTTTTGGCGTCAACCTGATGGCCCTGTCGTTGCTGGCCTGGGGCTTTGCTCCCAACCTCTGGCTGGTTATGCTTATTATGATTCCACTGGCGCTGGCGGCGGGCATTATGCACACCCTTATTCACAGTTTGTTGAGCAAATCAGTCTACCCGGAAGAGGTTGGCGGAACATTGGGGATATCATCTTCTGTAGAAAGCCTGACCCGTGTTTTGGCCCCCACCCTTGGCGGGATATTGCTGGGCCAAATTGGCACATGGGCTCCGGGATTATTTGGGACACTTTTAATGGCGTGGGTCATCTATTTTGTATGGCGACGCCTCATTGCCCATCCCGATCCACCGCTCCCGCAGCGGCCCCAAACAGCAAGCCCAATCAATATTTCCACAGAATTGTCCGGAGAGGCATCGGCGGGCAGGTAATTTAGCCCCAAAAAATCTTATGAATACCTCACTTGATCGCGTTTTTATCCGTAACCTGCTGACGCAGGGTATTCTCGGCGTTAACCCTGATGAACGGGTGAACAAGCAAAATATACTGGTCAATGTAACTATGTGGGTCGATACCCGCCCGGCGGCGGACAGCGATGACATTGCCGATGCGGTAAACTACGCTACGGTAGCCAACAGCCTGAGTGCCCACATTCAGCAATCGGAACCGCTACTGGTAGAGCGACTCGCATCTGACCTGGTGGAGCTTTGCTTTGCCGCAAATTCCCGGATAGAGGCAGTTGAGCTAACCGTGGAAAAACCGGACGCCGTAGAAAATACGCAAGCGGTAGGGGTTACTATCTATCGTGAACGCCACAATGATTGAGCCGGGTGTGACTAAAATGAGTTGGATGCACCGTATTTCGTATTTCGTACTGCGTAGGGATAAATTATACGCAATACAAAATATCAACTCATTTTTAACACGCCCGGTTGATCCCCTTATTTTTGAAATTGGGCCAGGAATAGCTGGTCGTACCGTTGGCTCTGTGTTTGCCAATCATATTGCGCTACAACCTCACGCAGCGTAAAGCGGCGGGGTTGCTCAATATGGGTCATTGCCTCACTTAAACGGGCTACTAAATCATCAAAATCTTCGTAGAAACAGCGGGCATGGTACGCTTCCGGAATGATGGTTGGATAAGCCAGGCGGCGGGGAAGCAGGGGGAAACACCCACAATACAGGGCCTCAACGACACTGGCCCCAAAAAAGTCCTGATTAGAGGTAACCGGTAAAATATCGGCTTGCCAGACCCAGCGGGCGTATTCTGCAAAAGAATCCACATATCCAAAGTGCATAATGTGCCTGTCCAGCGTTTTTTTCGCCGTCAAAAAAACGTCCGGCTGCCGGCTAAAATTCTCTCCCAGCACAACCAGTTCAAAATCCAGACCGCGCCCCGACAAAACCGTGAGCGCTCTGAAGAATTCTTCGGGGCCTTTGTCGTATTCCCAGCGATGCCCCCAGAGAATCAGCGGTTTGCCATTGGGGTGGGCCGGCCCAAACTCATCGAAGCGTCGTAAATTTAACCCCAACGGCAAAACCTGACTCCTGGCCCGGATTTGCTCAACTGAATTGAATTCGTTGTAGTCGGGGAAATGTTTTAATAATTTGGGCAATGCCTCCAGAAAACTCTCCAGATGATAGCCGGAATTAAACAGCACCAAATCTGCCGCCAGTGCCGAGGTGTAATTGATAAATCCGTAATGTTTGTCCCGTTTCCGGGCAATATCCCGGTCGGTGGGTGACCAGGGGTAGGTGAGTTGGTTTTCGTGGAAATAGAGGGCGGTGGGGATACCGGTGGTGCGCTGGCGGGTCAGCGCCAGAAACGTCGTCAAATCGAGCATATCTGTCGCCAGAATGAGGGCGGGGGCCAAGTCTGAATCCAGAAATTGGCGGGCCAGGGTCACGGCTCCGCCGTGCATGCGCCATTTCCAGAAGCGCCCCGGCAAGCTCAGAATATCAACCTGATGTTGGCTGTGCTGGGCGTAGCCCGCGGCCCACGCTTCGTGTGAGCCGGTGTAATAGGGTTCAACCAGTAAAATTTTCATTGTCCACTCACGAAATTAATTATTCACTCTATGTCCTATTATGTTAGAATGGGGCATGTACACAAATTTCTGACCGGGGGAAGTAACCGGAATGCGGTAATTTGCCGGGATTTGGGAATTTTTTAATTGGATCTTCTAATCGATCCTAAACACAGTTTGGGATCGCGTTTGAGCCGGAAACTCTGTCTCCCGTTGGCCTGTTTGCTCAGCCCTTGTTAAAATATACTATCAACTTTTATCGGAAGGCCAGTCCCATTTTTGGCCTCCCGGCATCCTCTCCAGGCCAAACTCAAATGCGCAGTCGTTACAAAATTACCCAACAAGATGGGATTTACTTCATTACTTCTACCATTGTTGAATGGCTGCCGGTTTTTACCGGCCAGCCCTATTTTGATATTCTCATTCAATCCTTCAGTTTCTGCCAACAGCACAAAGGTCTCAAATTGTACGGCTATGTAATTCTGGATAACCATTTTCACGCCCTTGTGTCCGGGGCGACTCTGAACCGAACCATAGCTGATATGAAAAAATTCACCGCGCGACAAATCATCGCTCAGTTGCAAACAGAGCAAAAAACGTGGTTATTGAATCAACTTGCCTATTACAAAAAGCGCTACAAAACCACGAGTGACCATCTGGTATGGCAAGAAGGGTACCATCCGGTGTTGTTACTGTCAGAGAAGATGCTACGCCAGAAGTTAGATTATATTCATTCAGTACCGTATACCCCCCCGACTTGACAAGTGTCAGGAAATGGCAGGGGACG
>CAYWSS010000214.1:0-8689 GCA_964460505.1 uncultured Caldilineaceae bacterium
TTCGTGCAATTCGTGGCAAATTCTTTACTTTGATCCTGCGAAATCCTGTAGAGCCAAAATTCGTACAATTCGTGTAATTCGGTGCGGGAAATAAATCGATCTAAACAGATACACGAATGAAAGGCAGGTAATTGACTTGGGCATTCTCAGAAACAGGAATTTCCTCTTTGCTGTTGTTGCTCTGCTATTTGCGGTATTGGCCGCAGCTATCGGAATACTAACCTACCGGCTGGGCCAGCAGGCAACGCTGGCCCAGATTGAAGCCACAAAGGTTGTTACATCCACAAACACGCCAATCCCGCCACCGGCCATTGTTACCAACACACCCACCCCAACCAACACCCCGGTGCCGACCCACACCAACACACCCACCCCAACCGCAACCCCAACCAACACGCCGACGCCCACGCCCACCCCAATTGTGGTTATTACCCACGTCAAAGAGTTGGGTCGATTGGAAACCACGGAATTTGCCATGCGCACCGTGGTTGACCTGGAAAATGACCCCTCCAACACCTGGCAGAAAATTTTTGGCTCCGACCAGCTCCTGCTGCTGGCCGAGGGTGAGGTCGTGGCCGGCTTCAATTTGGATGAAATTGAGGAAAACGATATTGTGGTAGATGGCACCCGGGTGGTTATTACCCTGCCCGCGCCACAAATCCTCTACAGCCGCATCGACAACGACCGCACCCAGGTTTACGAGCGCAATACCGGCATCTTCGTTCGCCCCGACAAAACGCTGGAAAGCCGCGCCCGCAAACTGGCCGAAGACTCGATGCGCGAATGGGCCATTGAGCGGGGCATCATCGACAAGGCCACCGAAGCCGGGCGGCAGCAGCTTGAGGGATTGCTGCGCTCGCTGGGCTTTACCGAAGTCATCATCAACGTAAAGGTGAAACCACTATGAGCCAACCGCGACAGCAGTCATCAAACCAACAATTTTACGTAGCGCTGGGCGTGATGGCCGCGCTGGTGCTGCTTTGCATTGGCGCGTTCACGTATGTAGCCGGCATGGTCGCCCAAAAAATTCCCGAAACGGAACCGACCCGCACGCCGCTTCCGCCGCCGGTGGTTAGCATCCGGGAAATCAAGGGACAGGCTGAATTGAGCACCGTTGAATACAGCACCGTGACCGAGGTTTACAACGAAACCGCGGCAGAGGGCCTTGTTGATGAATTTTTCGGCAACAAAGAACAGTTGTTGATGCTGGTTTACGGCGACATCAATGCCGGTTTTAATCTGGAAAAGCTGACCGAAGACAACCTGTGGACAGATGGAGAACAGGCCCGCCTGATTTTGCCCGCCCCCGAAATCCTCAACAGCAGCATCAATTTTGACCGCACTCACATTGTGTTTTACGAAAACGACCTTATTTTAGACAGCAACAATCCCAACCTGCAAGGCGAAGCCTTAAAACGGGCCAAAAGCGCCATCAAAGAAGCTGCCCTGCAAGACGGTATTCTTGACCGGGCTAACGAGCACGGCAAACTCTATTTTGAAAATTTTCTGCGCTCATTGGGTTTCACCGATGTTGAGGTGGTTGTTGATGCGCAAATATTTAATGAGTAAGAGAGTTGAATGAGTAAAATCAGTTTGGTGAGTTCGGTAATTTAACGCCCAACACCCCACTCACCCCATTTAACTCACTAACTCATTCAACTCATTCAATTTTTCAAAACAGATTTCAGGAGAAGAAAACTATGCCAACAGCATTACTTTCTGTTTCAGACAAAAATGGACTGGCCGGCTTTGCCACTCATCTGCGTGAATTGGGCTGGGATTTTGTGGCCAGCGGCGGCACGGCCAAAACCCTGCAAAGCGCCGGAGTGCCCGTGACCGATGTGGCCGGCCTGACCGGCGCCCCGGAAATGTTGGGCGGGCGGGTAAAAACCCTGCACCCCACCGTTTACGGCGGAATCCTGTCGCGTGACACGGACGAGGACCGGGCCGAGTTAGCCACACACGGCATCACCGAAATTGATATGGTGGTCTGCAATCTCTACCCGTTTCAGGCCACCGTTGCCCGACCTGATGTGACCCTGGCCGAAGCCATCGAAAAGATTGACATCGGCGGGGTGACGCTGCTGCGGGCCGCCGCCAAAAATTTCAAGCGAGTGGTGGTGGTTTGCGATCCGGCAGATTATGAGTGGATTGGCAATGAACTGACCGATACCGGCCGCATCTCCACCGAATTGCGGGCAGAGATGGCCCGCAAAGCCTTTGCCCACACCGCCAATTACGACGCCGCCATCAGCAACTACTTCTCCGGCCAGGGCGGTGACTTACCCGCCCGAATGGTCCTGTCGCTGGTAAAAACGCAGGAAATGCGCTACGGCGAAAATCCACACCAAACAGCCGCGCTTTACGCCGCCGGGGCAGAGATTGGCCCGCTGGGCGGCGCGCTGCTGCAAGGCAAAGCGCTCAGCTACAACAATATGCTCGATTTGGATGCCGCCTGGCAGGCCGCGCAATCCTTTGATGACCCGACCGTGGTCATTGTCAAACACCTGTCGCCGTGCGGCGTGGCCAGCGCCACAGATTTGGTGAGCGCCTTTGCCCCGGCCCTGGCCTCCGACCCGGTCAGCGCCTTTGGCAGTGTCATCGCCGTCAATCGCCCCTTTGATGAAGACATCGCCGAAGCACTGGGCGAACTGTTTGTGGAAGCCATCGCCGCCCCGGCCTTTACTGACGAAGCCCGAAAAGTTTTGAAGGCGCGGAAAAATTGCCGGCTGGTGGTCATCAAGACGGGCCTCTCCGGCCAAACGATGGAACTGCGGGCCGTGGCCGGCGGCGTGCTGGTGCAACAGCGGGATACCGGCGACCCCGCTCATGCCGAGTGGCGCGTGGTCACCAAGCGGCAGCCCACCACCGGAGAGATGGCCGCCCTGAAATTCTCCTGGAAAGCCTGCCGGCACGTCAAGAGCAACTCGATTGTGTTTGCCTCCGGTACCGGCACAGCCACCGTCGGCATTGGCGGCGGATTACCCAGCCGGGTGGATGCCGTCAAGCTGGCCGCCACCAAAGCCGGCAAAAAGGCGCAGGGCGCGGTCATGGCCTCCGATGCCTTCTTCCCCTTCCCGGACGGTATCGAAGCTGCAGCCAAGGCCGGAGTCAAAGCCGTGGTGCAGCCCGGTGGCTCCATCCGTGACAAGAAGGTGATTGCCGCCTGCAACGACATGGGGCTGGCTATGGTCTTCACCGGCGTTCGGCATTTCAGGCATTAATAATTATCGGCAAGCGCATGCCGGCATGGTATTTGATACCGGCGAAATTGTTGGTTGGTAATCAGGCTTCAAGTTCCAATCTATTTTTTCTCAACTCAACCTTGTGTCACTTGCAGTGGAGTAATTAAGAATTACTCACAGTATATCATTGTGTAGGAAAACACCGCCTACGGCGCATTCACGCTTTCAGTAGTTCACTAATATTATAAACGATTGTCAAGGAAAAATTAACAAAAAATAACATCCTTGCCGCAAAAACCGCATCTCAAAAAGCAAAGATAAAGGCGCCCTTTCAACAATATGCGTGTAGGGACGAAGTCACTCGGAGTACGGAATATTTCATCCAGCCCTTCAATCCAAGTGACCTCGCCCCTACTTTTTGAGACAAAACAATCACAAGGAAATCACATGGCTGCAACCCGGAAATTCGATTCGCTCAAATCGAAAACCAACCAGTACGCGCAACTGTTCATTGCCAGCTTTGTGGGGCTTTATTTTGAGATGTTGATTGTACGCTGGCTGGCGGCTGAGGTCAGGCTGTTTTCATACTTTAAAAATCTAACCATTATGGCGGCCTTTATGGGCCTGGGCGTTGGATTTGCCATTGCCAACCGGCGCAAAGATTATTGGCCATGGTTTGTGCCGTTGCTGCTGCTCTACGTGCCGCTGGTGCTGGTGACCAGCCGTATCACCGGGCAACAGGCGCTGGTTATCCCCGAAGGCGGCGAATTTGTGTGGGGGCCAACCCGCATGCCCGCCGCGTTTGCCACGCCCATTTTTGCCCTGATCGTCATCCTTTTTTTTCTGTACACCATGTTTCTCTTTTTGCCGCCGGGCCAGCTCATTGGCCGGCTGATGACGGGCTTGCCGCCGCTCTCGGCCTACATGGTCAACATTTTGGGCAGCCTGACCGGAATTTGGGCTTTTGCGGCGGCCTCCTGGTTTCATTCGCCGCCGTGGGTCTGGTTTGGATTGGGGCTGGGGGTGGCCCTCTGGTTTTTGCGCCACTCGCACCGGGCGCCGGCCCTCAATCTGGGGGCGGTGGCCGTCATCGTGCTGCTGCTGTTCGTTACGCAGGGGGAGACGCTCTGGTCGCCCTATTACCGGGTGGATGTCACCCCCCTGGCCATCGAAGGGAAAGCGGTTGATAATCCCGAAGAAGCCGGCTATTTTCTGTCGGTCAACCAGATTGGCCACATGGAAGCGGTCAATCTTTCGCCGGATTTTATTGAGAGCGACCCCGAATATGCCGAGCGTATTCGCGCTTACAACACCATGTACAACCTGCCCTACTCGTTTACGCAGCCGCAGGAGGTGCTGGTGGTGGGGGCCGGCATGGGCAACGACATCGCCACCGCATTGCGTCACGGCACAAATCACGTTGACGCGGTGGAAATAGACCCGCTGATTTACAAATTGGGCCAGCGCCTGCACCCGGAGGCCCCGTACAGCGCCCCCAACGTCACCATCATCATTGATGATGCGCGGGCTTTTATGGAAAAAAGCGACAAGCAGTACGATTTGATTGTCTTCGGCATTCTCGATGCGCAAACGCTGCTTTCCGGGATGAGCAGCGTTCGGCTGGATAACTACGTTTACACGGTAGAAAGTTTGCAACAGGCCAAAACCCATCTCAGGCCCGGCGGGGTGATTGCCCTGACCTTTTTTGTGCAGCGCTGGTACATTAAACAGCGGCTGGAACAAACGCTGCAGCAGGTCTTCGGACGGACGCCCATTCCGGTGGCCGTAACCGGCACCCCGTGGATTATGTACCTGAACGGCTACAACGCCAGCCAGGAACAGGTGGCGGAGTTGTGCCGGGACAAAGATTGCACCATTGCCCCGGCCCTGACGTTTGAGCCGGTTCCGTTAGCCACCGACGACTGGCCCTACCTGTATCTTGAAAATCGCGGCATCCCCACGCCCTACTGGGTGGTGCTGATCATTGTGGTGGCCATCGCCTGGGTCAGCAGCCGCCAGGCATTTTCGGGCGCGCAGGGCATGGACTGGCACTTCTTTTTTCTCGGTGGGGCGTTTTTGCTGATTGAATTTAAAAGCATCACCGAGCTGGCGCTGCTGTTTGGCTCCACCTGGATTGTCAATGCCATTGCCATTTCCGCGGTATTGGTAATGGTGCTGGTAGCCAACCTGATGGTCTCCAAACTGCGGCAGGTCAGTGTGGCGCTGCTGTATGCACTCCTGTTTGTGTCGCTGGTTATTGGCTTTGTCACGCCGCTGGAGGCGCTGCTGCCCTACGGGGAAGTCGCACGGCTGGTGGCCTCCAGCCTGTTGATGGGGCTGCCGCTGTTTTTCGCCAGCGCCATTTTCGCCGTGTCGCTCAAACAAAGCGAGCAGATTACGCTGGCCTTTGCCTCCAACTTTTTTGGCTCGGCAGTGGGCGGCGTGCTGGAATACGGGTCGCTGGCGTTTGGCATTGGCAGTCTCTATCTGTTTGGCGCGGTGCTGTACGTTGGCTCGTGGCTCACCAGACCCCGGCGCTCATAAAGCCCCAACCCCGGTGCAAGACTTGCCCAAACGTGGCAACAGGCAACATTCCCCCTTTCCATATTTTTGTTGCCGTTTTGAGATTTCACCTCTGCTTGCTAAAATATCATCAAGAAAATTTAAAAGAAGTTATCTACCTCGCTAAACCTCCTATTCTCCCAGGCTCGAGCGTGTCACTCGCAGTGCGGACGCTGACACAAGGGTGTGGAAGCAAAATTTTCCGGTTTGACACAAACCGAGTTCTATCCACGGGATTATCTGCCACAAATATGTCCGACGATTTGCTGTCGATTCCGGTTCCGTTTGTCGATTCATAAAAAATCGACATTTAACGATAAATTTCAAAAGACAGCATTAACAAGTATTGGCCAATTAACAAAAGGCTGCGACTAACCGGCAATTTAACAACGTTTTTGATAATTTGTGAAAAGCAGACTCTAGCTAAGGAGAGTAGACATGGCTGTGCAAGATGGAGCGTCTCTGCTGCGCCTTGTTGGCGAAATGCAGGACCAGAAACAATTTCAACAACTGAATTGGAGTGGCACGTTTCGGGATTATCTTGATATTGTTGCCACAAATCCGCACGTTACCCGCAATGCGTTTCAACGCATTTACGACATGATTGTGGCATACGGGACCGAAGAGTTTATTGATGCCAAAAAACGATTGATCCGGTACAAGTTTTTTAGCGACCCCAGCTTTGACAAAGAAGACGCCATTTATGGCTCTGAAATTGCGTTGATGAAGCTGGTTAATTTTTTTAAGGCCGCCGCGCAAGGGTACGGCACCGAGCGCCGGGTTCTGCTTTTACACGGCCCTGTAGGTTCGGCAAAAAGCACCGTGGTGCGCCGCCTGAAAAAGGGACTGGAGAAATATAGTAAAATAGACAAAGGCGCACTTTACACCTTCGACTGGTATGTGGGCGAACTGACCACCGATGGCGGCCTGCCGCCTTACCCCGCCCAGCTCAAAGAAGCCACCAACGGCATCGAAAACGACTGGATTGCCTCGCCCATGAATGAGGAGCCGCTAATACTCATTCCCCCCGAAGCGCGGGAGATGTTTGCCACTCGCCTCAACGAAGGCAATGATTCGGATGAGCAGCTTAAGATTGTGGGCGATTTATGCCCCCCCTCGCGCTATTATTACCGCGAACTTATGCGCCGCTACGATGGCGACTGGACCAAAATGATTCGTCACGTCAGGGTACGCCGCCTCATTTTTAGCGAACAGGACCGCATCGGCATCGGCACCTTCCAGCCCAAGGATGAAAAAAACCAGGACTCGACCGAATTAACCGGAGACATCAACTATCGCAAAATTGCCATTTACGGCAGCGACAGCGACCCCCGCGCCTTTAATTTTGACGGCGAGTTTAACATTGCCAACCGGGGCCTTATTGAATTTATTGAAATGCTCAAACTGGATGTGGCCTTTTTGTACGACTTGTTGGGCGCCAGTCAGGAGCACCGCATCAAGTCCAAGAAATTTGCCCAAACTGACATCGACGAAGTCATTATTGGCCACACCAACGAGCCGGAGTATCGCCGCCTGGAAGGCAACGAGTTTATGGAGGCGCTCAAAGACCGCACGGTGCGCATCGATGTGCCGTACATCACCCGGCTCAAAGATGAAATTAAAATTTACGAGCGGGATTTTAACGGGGAAAAGGTGCCGGTCCACATTGCGCCGCACACCCTGGAAATGGCCGCCATGTGGGCGGTGCTCACCCGGCTGGAGGAGCCAAAAAAGGCTAACCTGACCCTGCTGCAAAAACTGAAACTTTACAACGGAAAAACCCTGCCCGGCTTTACGCAAGACAACATCAAAGAGTTACGCAAAGAGGCCAAACGGGAAGGGCTGGAAGGTATCAGCCCCCGCTACATTCAGGACAAAATCAGCAACTCGCTGGTAAATTATCAGGAGGATGGCTACATTAACCCCTTTATGGTGATGAAAGAGCTGGGATCCGGCTTAAAGAAACATCCGCTCATTACCAATAAAGAAGACCGCAAACGGTATCATGAACTGCTGACTATAGTTAAAGAAGAGTACACGGAGATGGTAAAGAATGAGGTGCAGCGGGCCATCAGCGCCGATGAAGAAGCCATCAAACGGCTCTGCTCCAACTACATTGACAATGTAAAGGCCTACACCCAGCACGAAAAGGTGATTAACAAATTTACCGGCCAAACCGAAGAGCCGGATGAGCGGCTGATGCGCAGCATTGAGAAAAAGATTGACATTCCTGAAAGCCGCAAAGATGATTTCCGGCGCGAAATTATGAACTACATCGGCGCGCTGGCTATCGAAAGAAAAACCTTTAACTATAAAACCAACGCCCGCCTGCACAAAGCGCTGGAGCTGAAACTGTTTGAGGACCAAAAAGACAGCATCAAGCTCACTTCGCTGGTAAGCCAGGTCATTGACAAAGATACCCAGGAAAAAATTGATGTGGTAAAAACCCGCCTGGTAAAAGATTTTGGCTACAACAACCAGAGCGCCACCGACGTGCTCAACTACGTGGCCAGCATCTTTGCCCGGGGGGACACCAATTAAATTGTGAATTGTGAATGATAAATGATGAATTGTAAAGGTTTACTTTTTTCATTCACAATTCAAACTTCACTATTCACTATTCACAATTAAAATTACGCGCTTATGCAACGAATAGAACGAGACCACAATCGCTTCCGACGAATTGTGCGGGGGCAAATAAAAAAGAATCTACGCAAATATATGTCGCAGGGCGAAATGATTGGGCGGCAGGGTAAACGGCTGGTCAGTATCCCCATGCCGCAAATTGATATCCCCCGTTTTCGCTACGGCCCCAAACAATCGGGCGGCATGGGGCAGGGTGATGGCGAAGTTGGCGATACTATTGCCCAGGGCGACCCGCAGCCGGGACAGGGACAAGCCGGCAGCGACCCCGGCGAACATATTCTTGAGGTAGATATCTC
>CAYWSS010000215.1:0-8681 GCA_964460505.1 uncultured Caldilineaceae bacterium
TAATGCCTAACAAGCCTAAAGGCTTGGACTCCACCCCGAAATATTGAGGAGATACTACTTTTTAAGAAGATACCTTTAATCTATTTAATGAAGCCGGGAAATCCGGCAGTTCTTGTCCGAAGATCAATTCTCAGTATGTCACCCAGACGCCGGAGACCTGGCAAATACCGCAAGATGTTGTTCAAAATCGGCATTTTGGGCATGTAAAAAATGCGTAATATTTTCAATGAGAATCGTCCGGAATCACCGGGGAACGCTTGCTTTATTAAAAATTCGTAATAGAATAGTAGATAATTATGGAACATACTAACACAATACTTATCGTTGATGATCAATTAAGTGCCCGGGAAACGCTTAACGCGGTTTTGGCCGGTCAGGGGTACAACCTGGTATTTGCAGTTAACGGGACAGAAGGTCTGGAGAAAGCCGCCCAATTGCTTCCAGACTTGATTATCCTTGATATTATGATGCCGGGAATGGATGGATTTGAAGTTTGCGAACGCCTCAGGACACATGTGCTGTTGGCAGAAGTTCCTATAATAATGCTTACGTCTCTGGACGATTTTGATACGCGCGTGCGGGGATTAGAGGCCGGGGCCGATGACTTTGTCAGCAAACCGTTTAATCGGGTGGAGTTGCTGGCCCGTATTCGTACCATCACCCGTCTTAATCGCTACCGGCGGCTGTTGCAAGAGCGAACCAAGTTTGATTGGGTCGTAGACCAATCCAGAGATGGGTACCTGGTGGTAAACGCCGACGATACCATCGATTATGCCAACCCCCGGGCTCGAATGTTCCTGGGGCTGGAAATTTCCGGCGTCGAACCAATTGAAGAAACATTTTTGGACCTGGCCCGCAAGCAGTATCGACATGAACCTCAAGATGCCTGGGCCACCTGGCCGGAGCTGCCGGAAGATGCACCGGCAATGTCTCGATTCCTGGTTCGCCCGGAATCTCCTACAGCTAACATATTTTGGCTGCACGTAGACACCCTGAAATTGCCGGCTACCCCCGAAGGCGGCTGGGTTGTTCAGTTGAGTGACGTAACCGCACAGAAAATTCTGGAGCGCGATATTAGAGGATTTCACACGATGGTGTCCCACAAACTCAGAACACCGCTGGCCGGTATCCTGGGGAGCTTACGATTGCTGGCTCAATCCGGGGCTTCAATTCCTCAGGATAAAGTAGTTACTTTATCTCAGCTTGCGCTGGAAAATGTTGAGCGACTGTACCACTCAATGGGCGATGTTCTTGAATATCTCAACGCTCCGTTTGCCACCCGGTCGCGCGTTAAGTTTAATCTGGCAAAACTGGAAGAGACCGTTGGAGAAATTGCCACCGATTTGGAGTTGGAATCGACCACTGTTACCTGCCCTGTTGAATTAAAAGGGACATACGTAAGCCTCTCTCAGCGTGGTATGGAATTGGCCTTGTGGGAAATTCTGGAAAATTCAAAAAAATTCCATCCGGAAAAATCCCCCGGCGTTGACCTGACGGTAACAAAAGAATTTACTAAACATGTTAGTATTAAAATTTTGGATAATGGACACGGTCTTTCTCCCGAACAGTTGGCCCAAATCTGGTCTCCCTACTACCAGGGGGATAAGTATGCTACCGGAGAAGTAAAAGGGATGGGGTTGGGCTTAGCCATGGTGGCTACGCTTGTTCGTGAAATTGGAGGCGAGTGCAGGGCCTTCAACAGAATAGGAGAATCCGGCCTGGTCATTGAGCTAATTTTGCCCGTGGTTGATTATAATGAAATCACGCCCGGAATATGAGGCGCGCATTGTCATTGTGGACGATGTGCCAACCGCCCGCGAAATGCTGGGCGCGTTATTAAAAATAGAAGGCTACCAGTTATTTTATGCTTCCAGCGGGTTGGAACTTCTGGAGCAACTTGACCAACTCAACCCGGATGTGATTTTATTAGATGTCATGATGCCCGAACCGGATGGCGTTGAAGTTTGCCGAAAAATCAGGGCAAACGAGCAGTGGCAGCATCTGCCAATTATCCTGATTACGGCGTTGGACAGCCGGCAAGATTTAGCCACCGGCCTGAATGCCGGGGCCGATGACTTTATCCGCAAACCCGTTGATGGGGTTGAATTGCGAGCCAGGGTACGCTCTATGCTGCGCATAAAAAAGCAGTTTGATGCCCTGGCCGCAACCCTGAAGTTACGGGAAAACCTGGCGCATATGGTTGTGCATGATATGCGCACCCCCCTCACCGCAATTTTGGCCTATACCGAGTTAATGAAAGATGGGTTCATCACGGTTAATGACACCGACGACGTGATAAAATTGAATCGTCAGGTACTTCGCTTAAATTCATTTGTAAACGACATCCTCATTCAGGCCAAAATGGAAGAAGACAAACTGCTCCTAAATTGGCAGGATATTGATGTTCGCCAGCTGGTGTACGCTGTAAAAGAAAACCACAATATTGTTTTTCAGTCAAAGAGAATTAAGCTTGTTTTGGACATGCCGGAACAGTCCCGGTTGGTACCTCTGGATGCAAATCTGTTTCAGCGGATTCTGGACAATTTGCTTTCAAACGCTTTGAAATTTTCACCACCCAATGGTACAGTTACGGTTAAGGTTGAATACCTGTCCAAAGCTGACCGCAACCTGCGGGTAAAAGTAATCGACCAGGGCCTCGGTATTGCCGTTGAAGACCAAGAGCGCATATTTGATAAATTTGAGGTGGCTGACCTGAGACATCAGAACGACGCGCCGGTTGGGCTTGGGTTGGCCTTTGCCAAACAGGTTGTTGAGGCACACAACGGGAAAATCAGCGTGGAACCCAATAAACCGGAGGGATCAATTTTTATTGTTGAAATCTAAATTTCCAGTTCGTAAACGTAAAACTCCTCATCCCGTTCATATCCCAATGATTCATACAGATGCTGGGCAGGATAATTGTCTTTAGCCGTAGATAATATCAGGGTTTGCGCCCCTGTTTCAATTGCCAGTTGACGGGCCTTATCCATCAACGCCCGCCCAATGCCCTGTTTTCTGGCAGCAGGGCTTACAAATAAATCGTACAGAATCCACTCACGTTTCATTGTAATTGATGAAAAAGATGGATAAAGTTGCACAAAACCCAACCCGATCATTTGCTTGTCTTTTTCGGTAACAGCCAAAAAAACTAGCGCCTCTTCGCGGGTGATCCTGTGGTACAGGTATTCTTTCGCTCCACTTAGATCCGAAGGCTGTTTGTAAAATACCCGGTACGCATCAAACAGAGGGGCCGCCAGATCAAGGTGATTTACCGCGGCCTTAATAATTTTGGTTGAATATTTTGATGTTTGATTCATTAAATTAATCTCCTGCTGTTTTGTTTGTTAACTGATAATTTGGTAAGTTCCTCATTTGAGGCAAGGTTGTATTGTGTATCTGGAAGTTATTTAATTCTCTACCCAAATATAAAAAATCGCAATTATTTTAGACCAAATGAAAGGGAGAAGCAATGCCAAACAACGTATACAAAAAAATTGAGATAACCGGCACATCGCCGGATAGCATAGAAGACGCAGTGCAAACCGCCATAGCAAAAGCATCAAAATCCATTCGAAATATGCAATGGTTCGAAGTAATGGAAACCCGTGGGGCCATTAACGAAGACCATGTTGACCAGTGGCAGGTGACGCTAAAAATTGGATTCACATTGGAAGATGAATAAGTCCAAAATCTTTTGAAAATGAAAAGTGCTGAGCAATTTGCTCAGCACTTTTTTTGTAAAGTGGTTATTATTCAGCTATGTCATTTCGAATGGAGCGTAGCGGAATGAGAAATTTTCAACAGCGATCTGATGATGCCCGCACCCTGAAAAATTTCTCATCGTTCCTTCTCAAGACAACATAAGGGTGAATAATTTGCGTAAAATGTAAAAATGGCGTTTTCTTTGTGTCAACTATGGTGGATATACGATCACACTATCCCGCACCCTTAAATTAACCTTTTGACCCGGATAAAAATCCCCTGCCGAACCAAGCAGGCGGCTGTGCAGCACCGTACCGGAATTGAGCCGCACTTTTACCAGTTGGTCATGCCCAAAATATTCCCGTTCAACAACCTCGGTCATTGCCGCATCATCGGGTATCAGCGAGATGTCTTCCGGGCGCAGCATCACTTCCACAGAACCCAAATGATTCCCCAACGCCGGAAACTCTCCCAACTCGCATAAAACCTGACTATTGCCGGCAATTTGCCCCGGTAGAAAATTGGCCGCGCCAAGAAATGTGGCCACCTGTTTGTTAATGGGCCGGCGATACAATTTTTGTGGGGTATCGGTTTGCACCACCCGGCCATCCATCATTACGGCTACTTCATCGGCCAAACTGAGGGCTTCTTCCTGATCGTGGGTTACAAAAATAACGGTTGCCTGCGCCCGGCGCAAAATCTGGCGTACTTCTGCCCGAATTTGGGTTCGCAGGCCGGCATCAAGGTTTGAAAATGGCTCATCCAGCAGCACCAACTGCGGATTAGGGGCCAGCGCCCTGGCCAGCGCCACCCGCTGTTGCTGCCCCCCCGACAGTTCGTAGGGCATGCGTCGTTGGATATTGGGTAACCCGACCAAGGCCAGGGCCTCTTCAACCCGTTCCTTTTTATTTACTCCTTTTGCAACGCCAAAGGCAACGTTATCGGCGACGTTCATGTGCGGAAACAGGGCGTATTCCTGAAAGACCATGCCCACGCTGCGTTTTTCGGGGGGGATGAAGGTGGCTGGCCCGCTGACCCGCTGCCCGCCAATTTCAATGGTGCCGCCGTCTGCCGGTTCAAACCCGGCCAGCAGACGGAGGGTTGTGGTTTTTCCGCAGCCGCTTGGCCCGAGCAAAGCTAAAAATTGTCCCGGACGCAAAGCGAGGTTCACGCTATCCACAGCCTGAACCCCGCCAAATTGTTTCGAAAGCTCCCTGCACTGAATTGCAAATTTCACCGGTTGGCCCTCTTTTCCTCCTGCGAAAGAATGAGCCAGACCGCGACCGCCGATACCATCACCAGCAGCAGCGCCGGAACCGAGGCTCGGGCAAAAAAGGCCTCTTCGGTAAAGCCCCAGATTCGGGTGGCCATGGTGCTAAACCCGGTGGGGCCGAGCAGTAACGTTGCCGGCAATTCTTTCATTGCGGTTAAAAAGACCAGCGCCAGGCCGGTGAGCAACCCCGGCCTGATGAGGGGCACGGTGACTGAGGTGAGAGTTTGGATAGGCGTTCGGCCTAAATTGCGCGACGCTTCTTCTAACCGGGGGCTAACCTGAAGCAGAGACGAGCGGGTACTGCCGATGGCTTGCGGCAAAAACCTGACGACATAAGCAAATATCAGCAAGAAAATGGTTTGATAGAGGAAGGTTGCAAAATTGGCCCCCAAAAATACCAGCGACAGGGCAATGACAATGCCCGGCAGCGCGTACCCAATATAGGTGCTGCGCTCTAGCCAGCGGCTGGTGCGCCCCGGAAATCGCAGGGCCAGGACTGCCACCGGAATAGCTGCGAAGATAGCCACCATGGCCGCCATTCCTGAGGCAGCAACCGAATTAAAAGCCACATCCGGGCGCAAACTGAGCGCTTCGCCGGCCAGTGCGCCCCGTACCAGCCAGTACCCAATCACTCCCAGAGGCATCACCAGGCCCATCAGGGTGATTAGCCCACAGAAGGTCAGTGCCGGCCGGCGCCATTTCCCCAACCGGATGAGGGCAGGGGGCCGAACTGTGCCGGAACTGCTGCGGTAATACCTGGCTCTGCCCCGCATCCGGTGTTCAAAAACCAGGATGAACAGGGTAAGCAGCACCAGCAGCAGGGCCAAAACCGCGGCTACACTGCGATCGAACGAGGCGTTGTATTGCAAATAAATGGCTCGGGTAAAAGAGTCGAAGCGCAGCATCGAAACTGCGCCAAAATCGCTGAGGGTGTACAGCGAAACCAGCAGGGCGCCCGCCACAATGCCGGGGCGCAGGTGCGGCAGCGTAATTTCCCAAAATACGCGGAACGGATTGCGCCCCATGCCACGGGCGGCCTCTTCCAGGCTGGGGTCCAAACCTCGCAGGGCAGCCCGCACGCTGAGCAAAATATAGGGATAAGTGAACAATGTCAGGGCTAAAAATGCTCCCGGAAAGCCGTAAATTGAGGGCAGCCGGCCAACCCCCAACGGTTCCAGCCAGCTTTGCACCAGCCCCCGCGGTCCCAGGGCCGAAACCAAGGTAAATGCCCCAACGTAGGAAGGAATGACCAGCGGCAGAATTGTAACCACGCTCCAAAATTTTCGGCCCGGTAAGTCGGTGCGGACGGTGAGCCAGGCCAGCGTTACGCCAATTACAATGGAGACTGCGGTTACGGCCAGCGCCAAACCGGCACTGCCCAGAAAAATTTCGTGGGTTCGTGGGCGGAGGAGAATATTCCATACCTTATTGGTCCCGGCTCCGGTAGCCCGAATAACCAGATAGCTGAGGGGTAAAACGGCCAGGACGGCAACCACAATTGCCGCCATCAACAGAAAAAGCGGGGGGCGGTGACGGGCGCGGCGTTGTGTCCAGTTGGTTTGAACGGCCATGGCCAGGCCGGATAATTTGACATTGGTTACGGTCATAAGGAGGTAATCCTGAAGATTGGTTTCTTTTATTGTAAGTGATTGTTATTTCTGGTGCTGTGACATCTGTCACAAATTATCAATGGTAAGAAATATTTATCACAAACGCATTTTACAATTCAGTCTATTTATAATCAATAGCCTTGTGTTAGGTAAAGGGATGCCGGCGGATAATTCTATTTTTAACCCCGGTTAAGTTTTTTGAAGATTTTGCTAACGGACACGCCTCTGATTTGCCGACTGTCTGGCTCAGGTCGCGAATGACACGAATGGGCGAATTTTGCGAATATTTTTAAGAATTCGCAAAATTCGCAATTAGATTTTTCTGCTGTGCAGGCCGGGCTACTGTCAAATTGGCAGGGTGCCCGCTAGCGAGCTTGAGGATAAAGAAAAGACCGCAGAGTTTTATGCGGTCTTTTCTTTAGAAGCCCGAAAATAGCTTTTTTCTTGGGCAAATGAAAGAGGCGTTTCCAGGTTGGTTGCTTTTTTGGATGCCACAATGAAGGGTGGCAAAAAGGTTTGTGTTTACAGTATTCCCAATTCCTGCAAAAGTTGCAGCGTGCCTTCCAAGTCATCCAAATCGCTCAAATTGATAGCCGGCGTTTCGATGTCGCCCAGCGGCGTGAGTAGTGAATTGAGTTCGATATTGGCGGACAGCGGATACTCGGTCGTTTCGGTGTTGAAATACTGCTGCGAACTTTCGCGTAGTAAGAAGTCTACAAAAGCTTCAGCAGCGTCGCGATTGTCGGTGGTGTCAACAATACCCACCCCGGCCACATTAACCATGGTGCCAATTCCACCGGCGCGGGGATAGTAGTTGCGGGCCGGGAAGTGGGGGTCTTCTTTGAGGAAACGGAACAGGTAGTAGTGGTTTACAAATCCGGCGTCAATTTCTCCGTTACCGGTGGCTTTAACAATGGGGGTATTTTTGGGATACACGCCCGGTTCGTTGGCCTGAATGCACTCCAGCCATTTGCGGGCACGATCTTCACCTTCGGAGACGCGCAGGGCCGTTACAAAGGCCTGGAATGAACCGTTGGTGGGCGCCCAGCCCAGCCGCCCCTTCCATTCCGGGGCGCAGAAGCCAAAGATGTCATCCGGCAGCTCTGCTTCGGATACGTTGTTGGTGTTGTACACTACGGTTCTGGCTCGCCCGGAAGTGCCCACCCACTGGCCTGCCGGTGACCGGAAGCGAGGCTCAACTTTGTTCAAGGTTGTTTTCGGCAGGGCCGCCAGCCGTCCCGCGTTGGCCAGAGCGCCCAACGCGCCGGCATCCTGCCCGTAATAAATATCGGCGGGGCTGTTGCTGCCTTCTTCCAGAATTGTGGCGGCCATCCCGGCGGTGGCTCCGTAGCGAACCTCAACATTCAGGCCGGTTTCCTGTTCAAACTGCTCAATTAGCGGCCCTATTAAACTTTCG
The DNA here is from genome assembly GCA_964460505.1 of uncultured Caldilineaceae bacterium. Lineage (GTDB taxonomy): Bacteria > Chloroflexota > Anaerolineae > 4572-78 > J111 > J095. The sequence goes on from CAYWSS010000215.1 coordinate 8,003, forward strand.
CTGCGCCCGGAGTAAATGGTCAGGTCTCCGCTGAGGTAGGGAACCTGCGCGCCCAAAATGGTGGATGCTTCCTGAGCAGTGGGAATTAACAGCTTCTGACCCACCTCAATCACGTCCGGATTGTCGATGGTGGCATAACTGCCGTCTTCGGCGGATTTGGTGTTGGTGGCCTCGACGATGGCCGTGTAGGCCAGCGGGTCGCCGTAAAATTTGTCGGCCAGTTTGCTCAACCAGTCGTCAGCTTGCACAATGTATTCCTGCCCTTCTTCCTGGGTGGGTGGAGCGGCCAGGATGGTGGCCGGAATTATTGCGGCACTTAAAGAGAAAATAGTCAGTGCAAATAGAATTTTTCGGTACATCTGGATTTGTTACTCCTCCATAAATAAAAACTGTTGTGATTTTTTTTACGGATTTGATAGTACACCGAAATTGCGTTGCTATCAATAGCTCTTTGTTAACCTGTATTATCGCATCAGGTAAATTTATAGTTAACCGGGGTTAAGTTCAGAATTCACCGGGGAAATTTTTGACTTAACAGCAAACTATTGGATAATGGGCAGAGGGGGTGCAATTTTTTTCTGTTATGATAGGAAAGAAAATTAACATAGAGAAACAGGTGAAAAATGGGCATCGCTTCAATGTATCCAAATAATAGGTTTACACTTTAGGCCAAAAAATA
>CAYWSS010000216.1:0-3822 GCA_964460505.1 uncultured Caldilineaceae bacterium
GCAGCCAACTGCCTCACATGCGATGTGACTGTAGAGGTAATATAAAACGATTTGACCCCGGTTGTGGGGTTGAGATTTAACGTTTCTCTTTCCGGGTTGCCGCCGGCGGCGATGATTTTTTTTTGCAGGTGGGTGGTCACCCGCTCAATGTTTTGCATCAACTCGGCCGGCTTTTTGAAAACATTGTGATTGATGCGCTGCAACAGGTAACGATGCCCCACGCCATTCGAGTTTCGAAACCAGGCGGAGTACGTATCGTTGATGTGCCCAAATCCGTAGGGATTCGCTTCCAGAAACTTGCCCTTAAATTGAAAATTGTTCACGACTTCCGGGATGTCGGATATCATTGGCCATCTCCCCACAGATTTTTTGGATAGATTCCCCGGCTAATCAGGCTTGAGATGGCTTGCTTAACGCTGGGTTTGTCTTGCCGGTAGGTTACGCCAAACCAGCGTTCGCCGGTTGGCAGGATTTTTACGGTAGCCTTTTTCTCCTGCAGCAACTCGCCGACAACATTGGGCAGAAAATACTCTGCCTTGAGGATGTTGTGGCTGTTTTGCCGGAGAAATTGTGGAAAACGGGCTTCCAGTTCGGGAAAGAGGCCGGGGGTGAAGCCCCACATATTCATCGAGACGGTGCTTCCTTTTGGAATCTCAATCCAGGTTCGGCCGTCTTCGGTGTATTTGGGGCCGTCGTCAAATTTCTCAATGTGGGTGCGCTCGCGGATATATTTTAAATTGCCGTTGCCGTTAACGGTACACACCCCGCGGGCCACGTGCCCGTGTTCGGTCAGGGTGTTTTCCAGCGCGTAACCCACCATGCAGTAATCATATTTTCCACCCCAATCCTGAGCCGTTTGCAGGTAGGTGCAAATGCTCTCAAAAGAGGAGCGCCCGTAAAAATCATCGGCGTTGATGACGGCAAACGGGCCGTCGATTACGTTTTTGCAACTGAGGGTGGCGTGCCCGGTGCCCCATGGTTTTGTTCTGCCGGGGGGGGGATTGGGCAGCCGTCCGGCGCGTTTTCTGTTTTTTGGTGGACGTAGGCGGTTTCGCAACGCTGCTCAACCGTTTTGCCCACTTTATCCCGAAACGGGGCCTCAAGCTGCTCGGTGATGACAAATACAATTTTTCCAAATCCGGCTCGCAGGGCATCAAAAATGGAATAATCGATGATGATTTCGCCGGTGGGACCCACCGGGTCAATCTGTTTCAAACCGCCGTACCGGCTGCCGATGCCGGCGGCCATAACAATCAGTGCCGGTTTTTTTGTTGCTTTTTCTTGTCTCATTTTTATTTCTCTATTCATAACTAAACAACTGTACAGGTTCAGTAAACCCGGTGCTGTGGCCGGTCTCCGACCGAGCCACCTGAGCGGGCGCGGTCAAGAGACCGGCCACAGCGCGATTTTGACGGGTTCACTGAATTTGTACAAACAACTTGCAATGTCATTCTGAGGCCGTAGGCCAAAGAATCTCTACGCGGTATAATTTTGTCTTGTTTTTGGGCCGATTCATGGAGATTCTTCGCTCCCTGCGGTCGCTCAGAATGACATGAACTGGGCGGTTAACTTTACTCGTACCCGTTTGGGTTATTAAACTGCCAGCGCCAGCTATCGGCGCACATTTCATCAATGCCCCGGGCGGCGATCCAGCCAAGTTCCGTGGCTGCCAGGGCAGGGTCGGCGTAGCACGACCCGATGTCGCCCGGCCGGCGTTTAATGATTTTGTACGGCACCTTTTTGCCCGATGCTTTTTCAAAGGCCGCTATCACTTCCAGCACCGAGTACCCTCGCCCTGTGCCGAGATTGTAAGTGACCACGCCCGGATTTGATTGCAGTTTCTCCAATGCCTTGAGGTGCCCCAGGGCCAAATCGACCACGTGGATGTAATCCCGCACGCCGGTGCCGTCGCGGGTTTTGTAATCGTTGCCAAATACAGAAAGTTGGGCCAGCTTGCCCACAGCCACCTGAGAAATGTAGGGCACCAGGTTGTTGGGGATGCCGTTGGGGTCCTCGCCAATTTGCCCGCCGGCGTGCGCCCCCACCGGGTTAAAATAGCGCAGCAGGGCAATATTCCAACTGGTGTCAGAGATGTAAAGGTCTCGCAAAATCCCTTCAATTATCAGCTTGGAGCGCCCGTACGGATTGGTGGCCGACAGCGGAAAATCTTCCACAATCGGCACGGTGCGAGGGTCGCCGTAAACGGTGGCCGATGAGCTGAAAACCAGATTCTTAACGTGGTGGGTTTTCATCACCTCGCCCAAAATCAGGGTGCCGGTGATATTGTTGTGATAGTAGCGCAGCGGCACGGACACCGATTCTCCCACGGCTTTAAGGCCGGCAAAATGAATAACCGCATCGATTGGCGCAGCGGCAAAGATTGTATCCAGCGCCTCCCTGTTGCGCAGGTCAACGTGGTGAAAACCGAGGGCTTTGCCCGTGATTTTCTGCACCCGTTTAAGCGATTCTTCTTTACTGTTGCTCAGATTGTCAACCACGGTTACGTTGTATCCTGCCTGCAAAAGCTCCAGGCAGGTGTGGCTGCCAATATATCCGGCGCCGCCGGTGACTAAAATATTCATAGATTTACCTCGGTATTTACCAGAGAGTAAGAAGCAGGAAGCAGGGAATCATTACTCCTCGTATAAAATGTTCGTAGCCAGGTGCGCAGCACGGCGGACCTTCGGCCGGCTAACGCCACTCCGCTATTGCTACGAGGCTGACTACGAGCAGGTAATAGCTCCTTTACTCATTACTCCTTACTCCGTTGTATTTGTTCAGTTCATCGTGAATAGCCAGGCAATTTTCCAGCAAGTAACCCGGCTCAAAATGATAGCCAATCAAGAGCGGGCCGCCGTCGTTTTCGGCCAGCGTTGTATTTAGCCACGAGAGGGCATCTTCTTTTTTTGCCCCTTCCAGCAGCACCTCCAGCGGCGGGGCAAGGTCAATGCGAATGTTGCGCCCCAGCGTCTCCCTGATTTTAGCCACCGATGTTTTTGAGCCGGTATCCAGCACTGCCAAATTATGCACGTGAGTCATCGTGTCCAGCAAATGGTCGGACATGCCGCAGGAATGCAGGCGGATGGGTCCCAGCGCATCGGCCAGTTTGTTGATGTAGGGCACCACAAACTGGTCATAATGTGCGTCTCGAATCATGGTGCCGGTACATTCGCCGGTGTGGACTGAAGTGACGGGAATATGGCCCAGTTCAGAGTAGTGACGGATAAGGGCAATGTAGACCTCGGCAATCCAGTGGTGGAATCCCTCCACAAAGGCCGGCTCCCCGAACATCTTGAGAAAGATGCTTTCGCCGTAAAATTTCAGCGAAGTGGTGATGAAGCCGTGAATGGTTGCCCGCCCGGAAGTATCCCAAAAAAATGGGGGAATGACGATTAAATCGGGCCGGCTTTGGCGCAGTTCGGCAATTTGCTCATCAAAACGTTGTATCAGAGGATGCGCCAGAATTTCATCGGGTGCGGGCAGTTCATCTATCGAATTAATATGCCCCAGAGGATTGATATCAGCAAAGTCCATATCCTTATCGGGATAAAATTCCAGCCTGGCGCCCACGCATGCGCCCACAATCAGATTGGGCTGGATTCCGCCAACGTAAACCTGGTTGGGTCGATAATAATCAGACTGCACCAGATTCGACTCAAAATTATAAAACGGGTGATGGGGAAATTGATTTTTGAGAAACCGGGCAATCTCCCCGTCTTGCTGCCACCGGCGCAGCGGCTCAAAATAGTATCGCTCATCGAACGAGAATCCACCCTCGTTGTGCAGCCACCCCTTTGAAACGCTGGTTAAAATTGAAATCAT
>CAYWSS010000216.1:3922-8627 GCA_964460505.1 uncultured Caldilineaceae bacterium
GTTCAACTACTCCGACCGTGTTATCAGATGTTTGGTGTACCCCAGCGCGACCAATTGCTCAAAGGCATCCCAAACATCAACCGGAATTTCCTGGGCAATCTGAAACCCCTGCTTGGGGTAGATGGCTATTCGCTGCAAATCACCAACCATAATATTGATAACATCATCGCTTGATATTTGACCGTTTGGATAGTCATCGAACGATATTTGGGGAGAGGTGACGATAATTTCCTTTTCCGGCCAATTCTGCCCGAAGGTGGCGTAGGTTCGCCGCTCCATGTAGGGCTTTTGCACCAGGATAAACTTTTGCGGCGAAAGATTGTGCCGGCGCAGCAATTCTCTCGAAAAACGGATATTTTCGCCGGTATTGGTGGATTGGTTTTCCACCAGTATCTTGTCTTTGGGTACGCCCATTTTGATAGCAATCCCGGAAAATTTGTCGGCTTCGCTTTGTTCCCACATACCACTTGTTAAGCGGCCCAAACCTCCGGAGAACATGAGCCAGGGTGCCCAGCCATCCAGAAACAGCTGTGCCCCGCGCTCTGCCACCCGCGTGTCGTGGCTGCCCAGCACCAAAATAAGGTCTGCTTTTTTAAGTTGGTGGTGCAGGTGGTGGTAGTCCCATATTGTCTTTGCCGGATTGGTTGTAGTATCGGAATGACTCATTTTACCTCTCAGCGAATGAGCGAGCGAGCGAATCTGCGAGTCTGCGAATTGTTGACCCGCTCACTCGCTCACTCGCTCACCATTCTGAAATCAATTTTGTGCAGCGGCGGGTTTTGCGCAATAATCTTGGCCCGCTCGTGTTCGGATAGCCCGGTTCTTTTGCCCACTTCGGCTTTTTTGATGTGCAGGGCAAACCAGAGGTCGGTTAGCAATGTTTCCCCTTCGCGAATGGTGCAGAAGTCGCCATCCAGAATTTCTCGCAATTTCTCAAATTGATTGTGTTCCAGCGCAAGTTCTCCCTGCGCAAGCTGTATTCTTTCGTGCCGGAGGATGGAGTCCGGCAGGTGGGCCAGAAACAATTCAAGCGCCGGCAGTAATCTTTCTTTTTGCAGAAATTGACAGATTTCTACGGCCAGATGCGTGGAGTGGTCAGCTTGATCCCACGCCTTGAAATAGAAACGCTGCGCCGCAGCCACATCCCCATCCTGTTGGTGAATCAGCGCCAGATTCCGGTTGCTGAGATAATTCTCTTTGAGCCGGTTCGACTCTTCAAAATGGCAACGGGCTTGTTTAATATTCAAACGGTCCAACCGGGCCACGCCCAAAAATAATTCGTGTAGCCAGGTTGTTCCGTAAACCGCGCAGGAATTTTCCAGAGCGGCCACCCAGCGGCCCGACACTGCCCACGACTGCGGAGATTGGCTCAAGGTTTGCTCGGAGAATGTGCCCGCTTCCAGCAATTCGGCCCAGAGAGCTTCGGCGGCAGGGGAGGTGTTAAAACGTAGCCCGGCGTTAATTTGGATACCGGTCATTTTTTCAAACAACATGCCCCAGGCGCTGCCCGGTTGCAAAATTTCGCCAACCGGTTGGCCGGCTTGGTTTCTCAACCAGGTATCAACCTGATTTAACCTTTCTTCCGGCACCTGAGTTGTTACCCACGTTTCCAGCGCCCGACACGCAGCCTGATAATCCGGGTCGTGGCCCTGGTTGGGGTTGATGGATAGGGGGGCAATGCACTCCGTCCACTCAATAGACTGGTTGGCTTCCAGAATAAATTCCTGATTTTGAGTGGGAACTACTCCCCCCTGGATTTCAATGTAATTTCCCTGTCCGGGCAAAGCCAAAAAATCCATCCAGCGCCGGCCGCCGCTTTTGTGGCCAAATACAAACAGTTTTCTGGCAAGCAGTTCCCTGGTTGAGGTGTGGAACATTCCCTGCCCGTCTTTTTGAAAGGTGGCAATCCACGGCCTTTTCTGGCCCGGTTTGCGGAAGAAAACCGAGGCGGCGTCGGGATAGTTGGCCGGATAGCTGCCATCAAATCCGTGGGCGTGTGGAAACGGGAACGATTCCAGATGATTGTCGGGCAGCACGTGTTCAAGGCCGTATTCAGCCGGGCTAAGCACCCGCGTCTTCTTTTCCAGCGGCGTGGCGATGTTGGTCCACCAGTAGCAGTTGGTGGGGTGAGAATTGGGATTGATGATTTTGACGTGTACCCACAATTTGGCCTCATCCGGCGGCAGATACAGGTCTACCTGCCAGGTGGCTTCGCGGATGCGGTCAAATTCATACAGCCGCAATAGCGGCCCGCGCCCGGTTTCAACAGTGGCCGTAAATACGGGACTGCACGTAAACGGGGTGTGGCCGGGAATTAAGCCGTTCCACTCGATGCCGCCGGAGAACCAGGCATTAAGAATGGCCAGATTGGCCGGTTGAAATACCGGGTTCCTGAAGAGTAGTTCTCGCTGTGTTTGTTTATTGAAGATGGAGGCTAATCGCCCCCCGTACTGCGGGTAAATCGTTAATTTCAGGAATTGATTCTCAACAAAAACCGCGGGCAGTCTTCCCGGCTGCCGGCTGCGGTCGTAGCTGTCCTGCACCTGATAGGGCAGGATGGAGTTGCTGCCCCACACAAAGCTGTTTTTTACCTCTTCCGGTGACAGTTTCTTTGAAGGTGGCGCTTCTTGCAGGGCGATGGGTTGTTGCCACCGGAAAACAGGCAGTGGATTGGGGGGGCCAAGGTTGGATATTTGCAAATTGTGGTGGCCGGTTGATATGGTTGTCATCGTTTTACCCTGTGTGTCGGGTGGGTGTTTGGTCAGGTTGATAAGTGATTTTAACTATTTTAACGCCCCGGCGGTGATGCCCTCAATCATTCGCTCAGAGAGCAGAATGTAGATGAGAATAGAGGGAATCATCACAATAACCACGGCGGCAAACAGCCCCACCCAGTTGCCGGTGTAAATCATTGAGCCGGCAATGGCGTACACGCCGCGCGAAATGGGCATTTTGGCTTCGTTTTGAATAAAGACCAGGGCCAGGGCGTATTCGTTCCAGATGGCGACAAAATTGAAAATAGAGATAGTCAGCAGCCCCGGCGAGGCCAGGGGCAGCATTATTTTCCAGAATACCTGAAACTCGGTGCAGCCGTCAATGCGGGCCGCCTCTTCAAAGGCGGCGGGCAGCGTTCTGAAAAAACCCGTCAGCACAAACATTGAAAAGGGAATGGACACGGCGGTGTAGATTAAAACCAGGCCGGGCAGCGTGTCTATCAAATAAATATCTTTTAACATAACAAACAAGGGAATAATCAACATTGCGGCCGGCACGCCGGCCCCGGCTACAAAGACAATGAGCAAAAAAGCGGTCCATTTGGACCTGACCCGGCTGAGGATGTAGGCCGCGGGGGCGCAAATTACCAAAATCAGAAAGACAGAGGCGGCGGTGATAATGATGCTGTTTAAAAATTGTGTGTCAAGGTTGGCCACGTTCCATACTTTGATGAAGTTCTGAAATTGTGGGGTGGCCGGCAGGCCCCACGGGTCACGAAAAACTTCCCGGTTGGTCTTAAATGCGGAGATAACAATCCAGTAAACGCAGAAGATATTAAATGCCGACCAGAGAACCGGCAGCGCGTAGAGGTGAATCCGTTTTAATTCTTTCCAGTTAATTTTTGTTTGCCGGCCGGTTTTTCGGGTGTTTCCTTGCAGGGTGCCGATATTTTGGCCCATAACCTGTTCTCCTTAATATTCAACTCTGTCGCGACGGAATACGCGCACAAAAAATACAATCATGACAATGACCATAATTTGCATCAGCACGGCCACCGCCGCTGCTTTTCCCATGCGCCAGATGGGTTCCCGCCGGCCAAAACCCAGCACGTAATTATAAATTGCCAGGGTGTAAAGCTCGGGCGGGGCCTGCAATCCCTTGATGATAAATGGAAACTCGAACACTTTTAAGGCCATGATGCTAAAGTTAATTACGGCAATGGTCAGCACATCCCAAATCAGGGGGATGGTGATTTTAAAGAATATGTGGAAGGTGTTGGCTCCATCTACCTTGGCGGCGTCAAACATGTCCTGTGGAATTTGCTCAACGGCGGCCAGGAGCAAAATCAGGTTAAACCCCACCCAAATCCAGACCATGGCGACAATGGTTGAAATCAGGACTTTATCGGCAGCCAGCCAGGGAGTTTTGGCCACTGTTTCCAGCCCAAACAGGGTCAGAAAGTTTTTGAGCAGCCCGTGCCGGGGATTGTAAATTTGGGCCCACAACAAGGCCAGGGCAATGGCGGCAATTACGTTTGGGGCAAAAATCACGGTGCGGAAAAATTTCTTGCCGCGCAGCCCGGCGCTCAACTGGGCCGTTAGCACAAAAGCCAGAGAGAAGGTGAGTATCCCGCCCAGAATGATGATGGCCAACGTATGCCCGACACTGGGCCAGAAAAACACATCCCCAAACAGGGGATGCAGGAACGGAAATTCGCCATCAACTTCCACCTTGATGATCGTAAGGAGTTCCCTGAAATTACTCAGGCCCACGTAGGTTTTTGGCCCAATTCCCGACCAGTTAAAGAGAGACAGGTAAAAGGACTGGATGGCCGGGTAGATAAAAAAGAGGGCGTAAACCAGGGTGGCCGGCAGCAGGAACGTAATAATCAGTCGCCTTCGTCCTTGGTGCATATTTATTTCCTTTGAAATAGCTGTTGAATTTTATCTACGGGGGCAACGTGAATTCATTGCCCCATATTTATTAGCTC
>CAYWSS010000217.1:0-8578 GCA_964460505.1 uncultured Caldilineaceae bacterium
AACGGCCTTCTTTTTCGTAAAATCAGAAACTTTAGAAAAAGTGTCCGGTAGTGAAGGTTTTTTTAGCATGATAGCTGGTTTGCAAATTGTCCTTTAGGCCAATGAAGTTCGTGAGGCGTGAGGCGTGTAAAACTGCTGTGCACGCAACACGCATCACGGTGGTTGCCGGCCAAGGCGGATAATTTGTAAAGTTCCTTCTCTGGCAGTTGAAACATACCTGATTCTACGTTTCCAGCACAACAACGCGGGCAATGGCATCGTTGTCTCTAATCACCATTAACCCCTTTCCTTTGCTGGTGCGAGCCGCCTTGGGTAGGGCGCGGGCGTATACGGTTTTGCTGTTTTTCTTTTGCGAAATCATCATAACCCGGTTGCTCAGGTTAACGATATTGGCCGACGCCACCGAACCGGCCTCTTTGCCGATTGGCATAGTAATTACACCCTGCCCGTAACGCCCCTGACGAGGGAATTGTTCCAGGTCAATCCGTTTGCCGATGCCTCTCTCTGTCACCACTATCACTTCTCCGCGTGGCTTATCCGGCCCGGCTCCCACAATCTTGTCGCCTTTGGATAGCTTCATGCCCCACACCCCGGCGGCAGAAAGCCCCATCGCCCGGACATCTTCTTCGGCAAAACGAATGCCCTGCCCCTTGGCGCTGACTAAAACCACATCGCCGCCGCCCGGGGTAACAAATGCCGAACACAAGGTGTCGCCCGATTCTATGCCAATGACGGTTGCCTCGTTGCCGCGGATATCACTGATGTCCTGCATTGTGACCCGTTTAACCCGCCCCTGTGTGGAAGCCAGGCACAGGTAGCCCGCCGGTTTGTCCTGGTAGGGCACAGCAACCCCGGCCACCACGGATTTAACCGCGCCCGCACTGAACTCGGTTATGTTTGGGCCATCGCCCAGAGATTTGCCTTTTGGCACCTGGTGCATCGGGATGATTACTGCCTGCCCATTTTCGGTAAAAAGATAGAGGGTATCGCGGGTGTTAGCCGGCACAGCCACGGCCAGCGGGTCTTTTTGACGCCCCCGGGCCAGGTCCAACCCTGTTTCCGCCGGCCAACTGCACAGTTTGCCACTTTGGGTTACCGCCACCACCACATCTTCGGCCGGAACCAAATCGCGGGCGGTCGTCACCGTCTCAGCGTCGGCAGTTTGGTCAACGATTAACGTGCGCCGGGGCGTACCGTATTTTTCCTTTAATTCTTTCAATTCCTGTTTAATGACTTCCAGTATTTTTTTTCTGGACTTAAGCAATCCTTCAAGATGTTTAATCTGCTTCAGCAACTCTTTGTATTCGGCCTCGATTTTCCTGCGTTCCAGCGCGGCCAGGCGGCGAAGCGGCATATCTAAAATTGCTACGGCTTGCGCTTCGCTCAGTTTGAAACTCTTGCGCAGATTTTTCCGGGCCGTGTCCGCCGTGCGTGACTTGCGGATAGTGGCAATAATTTCGTCGAGATTGGCCAGCGCGATACGTAACCCCTCCAGGATGTGAGCGCGTTGTTTGGCTTTGTCCAATTCAAACCTGGTGCGCCGGGTAATAACTGCCAGCCGGTGTTTGATAAACTGCTGCAACGACTGTTTGATGGGCAACAGGCGGGGTTCGCCATCAACCAGGGCCAGCATGTTGATGCTAAAGGTGCCTTTTAGCGCGGTCATTTTAAACATCTGCTTCAGAACCGCGCGCGGCTCTACCGTGCGGGTTAGCTCGATGACCAGCCGCATGCCTTGCCGGTCCGATTCGTCGCGCAAGTCGGCCAGTCCTTCCAATTTTCCGTCACGGGCCAGGTTGGCGATTTTTTCGGTAAGATTGGCCTTGTTTGTCTGGTAGGGGAGTTCGGTTATTACCAGCCGGTGGCGGTTCCGGCTCATTTCTTCGATGTGTACTTTGGCTTGCACGGTAACCCGTCCGCGCCCCACGGCATAGGCTGTTTTCAGGACATCAACCGGCTCTTTGTCCTTCTTTGTATTTGCGTAGCGATAAGCTATGCCTCCGGTAGGAAAATCCGGCCCGTTGATAAAATTGAGTAATTCATCAACTGAAACATCCTTGTTTTTACTGGCCCGGTCTATCATAAAAATCAGGGCATCGCAAACTTCGTTGAGGTTGTGGGGAGGGATGCTGGTGGCCATACCGACCGCAATGCCCGAGGCGCCGTTAACCAGCAGGTTGGGCATTCTGGTAGGCAGAACGCTCGGTTCGGTCAGGCTGCCGTCAAAATTATCGACAAAATCAACCGTGTTCCGGTCGATGTCTGTCATTATTTCTGTGGCCATATGCGCCAGCCGAGCTTCCGTGTAGCGCATGGCGGCGGGGGGGTCGCCATCAACAGAGCCAAAGTTACCCTGGCCGTCAATGAGAGGCGAGCGCATAGAAAACTCCTGCGCCATACGGGCCATTGAGTCATAAACAGCGGCGTCGCCGTGGGGATGATATTTACCCAGTACTTCGCCAACAATGCGGGCACTCTTTTTGTAGGGCAAACCGGCCCGCACGCCCATATCGTGCATTGCGTACAAAATGCGGCGATGCACCGGTTTAAGACCGTCCCGCACGTCGGGTAATGCCCGAGATACAATGACGCTCATTGCATAATCCAGGTACGCCTCCTGCATTTGTTCATCAATATCAACCTGGCGTACTATTCCAACTTCCATTGCTACCTCCAGAAAATCAGCAAGTCAGCAACCTGGCGAATTGTACAAGTTCTGTGAACCCGTCAGAATCATGCTGTGGCCGGTCTTCTGACCGCGCCCGCTGAAGTAGCCCGGTTGTTGACCGGCCACAGCACCAGGTTTACTGAACCTGTACGTCGAATCAAATTGAGTTCGCCAGTTACTTACATTTAGTGCAAGAACAAATATTCTACACAATATATGCGGTTACTACCATTATAAACGTTTTTGGGTCAGAATGAAAACCAGGTAAGGAGGGGGTGAACGGCCACCCTGCAATCTGCTTATTCTGGCTGCTGTGGAGATAGCCTCGCTGCTTATTTATCACAAAAAGTATCGAGCTATTGCGACAGGGTAAAACAAAACGGCCGCGAATTCGCGGTCGTTTCTTAGATACCCGGCAGATCCAATTTGTTTGGCTCAGGGCAGGTCTGTAGCCTGCGTTCGGGGGTTACAAACCCCCTCAGAACTAAAATCCGGATCTACTGCTGCTTTATTCCAGTACGGTAATTCCGCCTTCTTTGGCCACAATCACCTGATTGGCCATGCCCAGAAACAAGCCGTGTTCAACCACACCGGTCCGGCTTTTAAGGGTGATACCCAACCGGTGCGGGTCGTCAATCTGGTTGGGGAACCAGCAATCGAGGATGTAGTTGCCGTTATCGGTAATGTAAGGCTGTTCTTCGCCGTTTCGCAGCACAGGGTTGCAACCCAAATTTTCCAGCCAGCGAGCCTGATGCTTCCAGCCAAACTGCGTTACCTCCACCGGTAACGGGCTGACCGCGCCCAACTTGTTGCTGATTTTGCTGCCGTCAACCACCACAATAAAATGCTTCACCAACGACTCTACCATTTTTTCGCGTAGAAGCGCGCCGCCTAACCCTTTGATAACGTCCAGATTTGGGTCAACTTCATCTGCGCCGTCAATGGCCAGGTCGATGACCGGATGCTGGTACAGGGTAGTCAGAGGGATACCATATCCCCGCGCCCGCTCTGCCGTGGCATCTGATGTGGGGATACCGACAATGTGGGTCAACGCGCCCGATTGCCACAACTGGCCGATTTTATCCACGGCATATCGTGTGGTTGACCCTGTGCCAAGGCACAGGACCATTCCACTTTTTACCTGTTCAACCGCTTTTTCTGCGGCTACTTTTTTTAGAGATTCAATTGTCATTGTTAGACTATTTCCAGCAGGAGAGAAATGGTGCGTAAACAACTTACCCAATTGGGGCCGGCAACATATTGCGTATTGCGTACTCCGTAAAGAGCAAAATTATACGCAGTACAGCAATTCCCATTTTGAAAACTGTGCCGCCGATAACCATTTAGCCGGACTGATTTTTGCCGGTGTCAGAGCAGAATTTACAGAACCTGCGGCGAATCAAAATTCTATCATTCCGAAAATTCTGCTCTGAAATGCCGGCAATAATTGTCAAACCGGGAATTGCTGTACGCAGTACGCAATACGAGGAAATGGGTAAGTTAATTAATTCTCATTCCAGAGCAAGTGACGGGTTGAAATTTTCCAGCCTGCTACCTGCTACCTGCTACTTTTTAGATTTGTCAATGGCTTCCAGGGCACGAAGCACCACGTTGTCTGCGGTGAAGCCAAAGTGTTCGAATATGGTTTTGTAGGGAGCCGACGCGCCAAAGCGGTCGATAGAGATAATCTGTCCGAAGGGGCCTGCATATTTTTCCCAGCCCATGGATACACCGGCCTCGACGACGACCCGCGCTTTTACAGAAGACGGCAGCACAAATTCACGATATTCGTCAGATTGCCGGTTGAACAGTTCCCAACTGGGCATGCTGATAACGTGCGCGCCAATGCCTTGTTCGGCCAGTTTGGTGTGCGCTTCCACCGCAAATTCTACCTCGGAGCCGCCGGCAATGAGCAGGACGTCGGGATAAACCTTGTCGGTATCCAGCAAAATGTATCCGCCTCTGGCCAGGTTTGAGGCGGCGCCGGTTACTGAGCGGTCGTAGACAGGAAGTTTCTGGCGGGTGAGTGCCAGGGCAACGGGGCCATCCCGTTTCTCCAAAGCCACTTTCCAGGCCTGGACGGTTTCGTTGGCATCTGCCGGGCGAATGACCGTGAGATTGGGAATGGCGCGCAGAGAAGCCAGTTGTTCTACCGGTTGGTGGGTGGGGCCGTCTTCGCCCAGGCCAACGCTGTCGTGGGTGTAGACAAAAATGGCCGGAACGTGGGACAGTGAGGCAATGCGCAAAGCCGGTCGAGCGTAGTCGGCAAAGACCATAAATGTGCCGCCGTAGGGAATAACGCCTCCGTGCAGGGCCATCCCGTTCAACGCGGCAGACATGCCAAATTCCCGGACACCAAAGTGGAAGTTTCGTCCGGCGTAGCTTTCGTTGGCAAATACCGGGTATCCTTTGAGCATGGTGTTATTGCTGGGAGCCAGGTCGGCCGAGCCGCCAATCAGGTTGGGAATGACGGAAGCAATTGCGTTGAGCGTTTGTCCGGAGGCGGCCCGGGTGGCCAATCCCCCGGAATCAGATGAAAAGATTGGAAGCGCCTCTTCCCAATTCTCCGGCAGTTCGCCGGAGATTGCCTGCCGGAATTGTTCGGCCTCTACAGAGAATTTTTGGGCGTACGAAGCAAGGTGTTCTTTCCATTCCGTTTCCTGCTGATGGCCGCTATCAACCGCCATGCGGAATTGGGCCAGCGCTTCGTCCGGAATATAGAATTGTTGGTCCGGGTCCCACCCGTAGGCTTCTTTGGTCAGGCGTACTTCATCAAGGCCCAGCGGCGCACCGTGCGCGCCGGCGGTGTTGGCTTTGTTGGGGCTGCCGAAGCCAATGGTGGTGCGGCAGGCAATAATCGAAGGTTTGCCGGTAACGGACTGGGCGGCTTTGATGGCTTCGGCTACAGCATTGCGGTCGTGGCCATCAATTTCAAGGGTGTGCCAGCCATAGGCATCAAAACGTTGTATCCGGTTTTCGGTAAAGGCCAGGTCGGTACTGCCGTCAATGCTGATGTGGTTATCGTCGTACAGGCAAATGAGCTTGCCCAGCTTCATATGGCCGGCCATCGAGGCTGCTTCGTGCGAAACGCCTTCCATCAGGTCACCATCACCAACAGTAACATAAGTGTAGTGATCTACAATGTTGTGGCCGGGGCGGTTGAAGGTTTCGGCCAAAAATGCTTCGGCAATGGCTATGCCCACGGCATTGGCAAAGCCCTGGCCCAGCGGGCCGGTGGTGGTTTCAACGCCGGGGGTCAGGCCGTGTTCGGGGTGGCCCGGAGTTTTGCTGTCCCACTGGCGGAAATTTTTTAGCTCTTTCAGAGGGAGATCGTAGCCGGTCAGGTGCAGCAGGCTGTAAAGCAGCATCGAGCCATGCCCGCCCGACAGCACAAACCGGTCGCGGTTGAACCAATCGGGGTTTTTGGGGTTATGGCGCATAAATTGGGTCCACAGGACATAGGCTACATCGGCCATACCCATCGGCATTCCCGGGTGTCCGGAATTTGCTTTTTGCACGCCGTCAATTGCCAGCGTGCGAATGGTATTTACACAAAGTTGGTCAAGCGTTGGATTTGTCATTGATGGAGGCTCCTTAATAAAAGTGGCGACAAATATTTTTTACCAGAGCGAATTGTGAATGAAAGAAGCACCATCGCAAAACCGCTCACAATTCAACATATGTTTCAATTTTTGGCGCAACATTGGCGCTATAAAGAGGTCACTGCCTTTGCCACACACCATGAAACCATGAAACTAAATTGGATGCAAATTGGCTGGGGGTATACATAGCGCGGCCAAGCCGCAAATTAACAATGAACAATGAATAATTAATTCTGGCCGCAAAGCGTAACGCAAATGTTGCAAGGTAATACTATATTCTGCCGGAACGTGACCCGGGGGCGTTTCAAAGTTCCGGGTCATTCCAGATTTCTGGAAGCTGGGGCGCACCCCGTAACGCCAGTTAGTTGACATAATAATACGTTTCAATATAATTGAATTATACATCCTTCTCAGCCGGAGTGCTTGCCCATGGCCAACAGTTCTAACAACGCCTCGCCTCGGATTGTGAAAAAGGAACGTACCGATAACGACCAACTTGATTTTGTATCCTACGCCTTAAAAAATGGTCGAAAGGGACGCTTTCTTCGCGACCGGGAGAACGGACGGGTTGAGGTGGTAGCGTTGTATTGCAACTGTGGCCGCTCTATATTTGTTCCCCCTAAAGAGGTTGATGAAACGTCTGTAACCTGCAACGATTGTAACAGTCAGTTCAGGTGGCAGCAGTTAACCTTTGCCGACCTCAACGCTGCGTAGTTTTCCAATAGAAATTTACCCAATGACATGGTTATAGAACGCGGGTGATACGGATCGCACGAATTTGCGCGGATTTTTTTTGATTTTTATCAGTGTTAATCCGTATGATTCGTGCGATCTGTGTTCTATTCTCGTTCCGTAACGATAATTGGTAAACTGCTGTTCTAACTTTCATTCTCAGCCGTTGTTTGGTTTGCCTGCCACTCTCTTTTACGCTGGCGCGACGAGGGTTTGGTTTCAATTAATACATTGCGCGCAAAAATCAGATAGCCGGTGTGGCCGACCATGGTGTCGCTGGGGCGTAATCGACCCGGCACCGCTTTGTAAGTGCGCAGAAAATTCTCCTCAACTTCGATGGCGCTGAATTTGTGGACTTTCAAGGCGATGAGCAACTCCGAAACCTGATTGGTGGTGGGCAAAATTGCACCGAAGAAACCGCTGGGTTTGAGAGCCGCCTTCACTTGCGGCAAATATCGCCACGGTTCCTTGATGTCGAGGAAAACCGCGTCAACCTCTGTTTGGTCAAACCCTTTGCTGATGTTGTGATGTTTGAGTTCGGCAAATTCAGCCACGCCCGCTTTTTCCAGATTGGCCTTCGCAGTCTGCAAAATCTCTGCCCGCGCCTCGTAGGAATAGACCCGCCCGGTGGGAGCCACCAGCCGGGCCAGCGCCAGGGTCAGCGCGCCGCTGCCGCTGCCGGCTTCAATCACCCGGCGACCGGGATAAATATTCAATTTTAAGATGATGCGCCCGGCTTCTTTGGGGTAAATAATCTGGGTTTTGCGTTTTACCTCCTTCATCAACTCGGCCAGCGAAGGCTCGACGATGATGTAGGTGTGCCCGCTGGAAGAAACAACTTTGCGGCCCAGCATCTGTCCAATGAGGTCATTGTGCTTGATGATGCCCTGGTGGGTGTGGAATCGCTGCCCGGGTTTGAGCTGGGTGTAGAATCGTTTTCCGTCTTCGCCAATAAGCAAAACCGTGTCATTGGCCTGAATCATTGAACCGTCCATCGTAGAGTGCTCCAGAAGTTTTGCCCTATTTTAGCACAAAAGCAGGGATTAGGGGGCAGGAGTTAGGTTGGACAGTAGACAGCAGTCAGATGCCGGTAGTCAGATTTTGAATGGTGTAATCTGGCTACTGATGGAGGGGGCGAGGGCCGGCAAGTTCAGATTTGAGATAACGTAGGGGTGAGATCACTCGGTTTGATAGTAACAGAGCAAACAACCTCTGATTGAGTTTTATAAAAATAATCCACCGTTTGTGCAAACACTGCGGCAAATCGGCCAGAATCAGTTAGGCGTCAGCGTCCTCACCCGGGCTGAACTTTGTGCCCTCAACTTGTAAACGGATACCCCGCAAATTTTACCGCAACCCGATTCGTAAAATGGACAAACAATCGCGAATTTTGCGAATAGGCGAATTTCACGAATATTATTTAAGAATTCGCGATATTCGCCCATTCGTGCCATGCGCGATTTAAGTTAAACAACCATCAAATCAGGTAGTGTCTGTGAGCAATTTCTTTCAATACCAAAATTTGTAACTACTTAGGCACACACCTTTGTAGCCGCTATAGTAGCGGCCTTTTGCC
>CAYWSS010000218.1:0-8520 GCA_964460505.1 uncultured Caldilineaceae bacterium
TGCAGGCCGACTACATCAAGCTCTCTGTCGCGCTCGCCGCACAAAGCGAGGTGGGGGCGTCTGGCCAGGGCGCGGGCAATGCCCACCCGCTGTTTTTCGCCGCCGCTCAGTTGGCGGGGCAGCCGGTCCAGATAGTTTGCTCCCAGGCGCACCGCCTCCAGTAGTTTTATCACCTCACCGTGTATCTGATTTTTGGGCACAGTTCCAAAACGCTTCATGGGCCGGGCAATTTGCTGCTCTACCGTATAAGATGGATTCATCGTCGAGTCGGGATTCTGGAAAACCATTTGCAATTCCTGGATCAGTTGCTCGGGCCGGCCCGCAATATTGCCGGTGATGTCGAAGCCCAGAAATTTGGCGTCGCCGGCGGTGCTCTCTTCCAGGCCAATGATTGTTTTGATCAGGGTACTTTTGCCGCAGCCGGACTCGCCCACAATTCCCAGAGTTTTTCCTTTAGAAACGTTGAAGGTGGCGTTTTCAACTGCCTTTACATAACGCTTTTCTCCCATTCCAAAAACATCTTTCAACGAACTCCCCTGAACTTTGTAATATTTTTTCAGATCGGTCAATTCGATGAGAGGTTCTGCCGGCCCTTCACTTACGGTAACGGCGGGCGGTTTGACGTCATCCGAAGGCGTCCATTGTGTCCGATCAATCTCTTCGCTAAAGTGACAGCGCACCTGGCTGCCGTTGAGTTGACGTAACTCGGGCCGGCTTTCCCGGCAGCGGTTCTGAATATAATCACACCTGGGGCCAAAGACGCAACCGGATGGACGGTTATTGGGCGGCGGCACCCGCCCCCGAATGGGATAGAGTATGCTGCCGGATTTATCGGCCCCAAGCTTTGGCACGCAGCGGATCAGCCCCTGCGTATACGGATGCCGGGGATTTTTATAAATTGCTTCTACCGTGCCCCGTTCCACCATTTCGCCGGCATACATCACCCCCACCATGGTAGAAACCCGGGCTACCACGCCCAGATTGTGGGTAATGTACATAATCGCCGTGTCAAAATCGCGCCGCAATTCGGCAATCAGGTCAAGTACGGCGGCTTCAACCGTCACGTCCAGAGCCGTGGTCGGCTCATCCATAATCAGCAGGGCCGGGTTGTTAAGCAGGGCCATGCCAATAACCACCCGCTGCTGCTGGCCGCCGGATATCTGGTGGGGATAGCGATTCATCACGTTGGCCGCGTCGGGCATATAAACCCGCTCCAGCATCGAGATACATTGTTCTGCGGCTTCCGCATCGCTAATTCCCCGGTGAACGGTCAACACCTCTTTCATCTGATTGCCCAGGCGCATGGAGGGGTTGAGCGCTTGCATCGGGTCCTGATAAACCATTCCAATCTGGTCGCCCCGCAGCCGGCGCAGTTCTTCGCCGCTTTTGCCGACCAACTCCTGGCCCAAAAACTTGATACTGCCCCGTTTTACATACCCATTCGCTCCCAAAAAATTGAGGATAGCCCAGGCCACGGTACTTTTACCGCAGCCCGACTCTCCGACGATACCATGCGCCTGTCCCCGCCCAATTTCAAAGGAAACGTTCTGAACGGCCTCGATCTCACCGCCGCGGACTTTGTAAGCCACCGCTACATCTTCCAGTTTGAGGATGGGCGACTGGTCGTCAAAACTGCTCTTTGTTGACTCTTGTTCAGCCATTTGTTCTCCTTTATGCGCTGCTTTCGCTCGGCCCGGTCTCCTTGACCGTGACCAATGGCGGCGCGGTCAGGAGACCGGCCACAGCAGCTGCATTTGTTCTCCTTTATTTTTGATAGCGGGTCAACTCTTCCCGCAAGCCATCGGCAAACAGATTTAGGCCGATCACCAATGAGGCAATGGCCAACGACGGCCAGATTACCGCCCATTGATTAATGAAAATATTCTTACGCGCCTCGTTGACCATGCTCCCCCAATCGGGGTCCGGGGGCGGCAGGCCAATGCCCAAAAAGCCGAGCGTACCGATCATGAAAATGGCGTAACCCACCCGCAGCATAGAATCTACCAGCAACGGGCCGCGGGCGTTGGGTAAAATTTCAACAAACATGATATACCAGATATTTTCACCCCGGGTTTCGGCGGCGCGGATGTAATCGCGGGTTTTGATATCAAATGCCAGACTGCGAACCAGCCGGGCCACCCCCGGCGCGCCGGTAACAGTAATGGCCAAAATTATCACCAGGTCTCCCTGTCCAAAAGCGGCAATAACCACCAGGTAGAGCACAATCCGGGGAAAGGCGATCAGCGCGTCGAGTACCTGCATAATACCCTGATCGGACCACCCGGCTCGATAGCCGGCGTTCAGCCCCAACACAGACCCCGCCAGCACCGATCCGAAAACGCCCCAAATGGCCACCCCGCCGGGTATAGAAATATCTCCCCAGGGTAAACGGGTTTTGAGCAGGATCACCTGGGTTCCTGTCATCAGCCTCGAAAGAATATCGCGGCCCAGATGGTCGGTTCCCAGCCAATTCGTGGTATTGGGGGGCAGATTTTGCACAAAGTCAGAGGCATTGGGATTATACGGAGTCCAGAAAAGAGAGATAAACCCAATCAATACCCAGAAAACCACCAGGGTCATACCAACCGTGGCAATTCGAGATTCAAAAACAAGCGAGATACTTTTCCACCAGGATTGCAACCGGGATGGACGCGCCGGTGTTCCTACAGTGGGTTGCGCTACAGTCATAAATACCTCCTTACGATTTACGATTGTCGATTTACGATTTACGATTGTTTGCTTTTGAGCGTTCCTGTTTCTTTCGCAGGGTTTTGGAAGAGGCGACGGTCATTGCCAAAATCTCATCGGTTTTGGCCATCAGGCCCGATAACCTGGATTGAGGTAGTATCTCGGCTTCAATCAGTAGTTCCAGCCAGTAGAGCGTTTCATTTGCCTCTTCTTCGACAATTTTGAATTTGTTGATAATATCAGCCGTTGATTTTGCCCGGCACGCAGCGCGGTAATTAGCGCCAACGGACGTACCTGCCCGCAAGAGCTGCTTACCAATAACCTGCCCAACCAATTCATTGGGCAAAGCCTCGACAACCCTAATGATCCGAATTGCAAGCTGTTTTGTCCGTTGTTTAACCGTTCTTCATTCATAACAGCTACCAAATCGTAAATCCAAAATCGTAAATCGTAAATCTAAAATGGGTTTAGCCGTATCGGATACGCGGGTTGAGGAAGGTGTAGGCCAGGTCGCCAAGGATGCGGGTGGCAACGGCAATGGTTACGGTTAACATTGCTGCGGCTGCCACAGCGTTGACATCGCCAAAGATAGCCGCATCGTAGATATATTTGCCCAGGCCCGGGTAGCCAAAAATTGCCTCTACCACCACCACGCCGCCAATTAGCCAATTGACGTGCAGCATAATGATGGTAATAGGAGCCATCAGGGCATTGCGCACGGCGTGCCGCCCAACCACCCGTCCGTAGGGCATTCCTTTGAGAATAGCGGTGCGAATGTAGGCCGAATCCATAACCTCGACCATACTGGCCCGGGTCATTCTGGTAATATAGCCCAACTCAACGGCGGTCAGGGTCAGCACCGGCAATATGAGCAGCGAGGGATTCTCAAAAATTGCGTTGGGGCTGTCGAAGATGGCTACTGCCGGCACCCACTTGAGCCAGATACCAAAGATCAGGATTAAAAAAATACCGGTCACAAACTCTGGCGTGGCCGTTGCCCCCAGGCTGGTAATGGAAATAAAACGGTCTACCGGTCTGCCCTCGTTGATGCCGGCGAAAATCCCAAACAAAAGCGCCAACGGCATAACGATGATAAAGGCCACCCCCGCCAGAACCAGGGTGTTACGCACCCGGGGGATCAGGGTTACGGCCACCGGGCGGCCATATTGCAAAGATTTGCCGGGGTCTCCCCGCAGCAACCCTTTACGCAGGGGAATGTATTCCTGGGGGCCATCCCCTTCTTTACGCAAGCCGGCTTTGGTCAGCACCCAAACTTCCGCGCCTCCGCCTCGCATCCACATAACGGCGTTGTTATTGGTATCAACGCCCCAGAAAGATTCGCTGCCGTCTGCATTAGTTTGCCATTCGATACTCACAATGTGGGCTGCAGATGAACCATCCGGCGCGCGCTTCAGGGTCAGTAATTTGCCGTCTTCCATCTTCCAGCGGGTCAGGGTGCCGTCAACATTGGCCCACCATTCCTTCTCGCCGGTAGCCTGGTTGACAACCGTCACCAAATTGAATCCGGTTTGATTTCCTGCCCGCCAGTCGCTGCCAACAAGCCAATCGGTGTACCGCAAATAGGCCGGGGCGTTCAGGCCCAACTGGGCGCGGTAGGAGGCTCGTTGTTCCGGCGTGGAAAAAACCCCCAGAATTTTAACGGTGATATCGCCGCTGCCTACTTCCAGTAACCAGAAGAGAAGAATGGAAACCAAAAGCATTGTGATAATTGTTGACACAATGCTGCGAAATATAAAACGTGCCATACGCTTCCTCCTTTGAAGATTGATATTAATGAAGTTGTGAGGAAAACAGTAAAAATTGTGGGGAAAATAAAGCGCCGGAATTTCTTGTTTCCACGCTCTGCGAACACGCAAAACGAGGGAACAGGATAAGTGCCGGCTTGCTAAGTTTCAGCAAGCCGGCACTTATGCTACAGAGTTAGGCATCAAGCCAAACGTCGTACATTAAGTCGTAAGCAGTGGGGTGGGCTTTAACATTTTGAAACTTGGAGTTGGTGACATTCCAGATGTTTTTCCAGAAAGAGTTCCCAATGGGGCCGCGATCTTGCATAATATCTTCAATTTTGCACATAATACTGCGGCGCTTTTCAACATCAAGCGTACCTTCAGCCTCGCGGAGCAGTTCCTCAAATTCCGGGTCGGACCAGCGGGTTTCGTTCCAGGCGCCAATAGCCTCTTCGATGTAGGCCAGTGGCAGAACCATGGTATCCAACGGACGGTGTGTCCAGGAGGTAATGCCCAGGTCCACCTCGGTCCAGCGGTCCCAGTAGCCGCCCGGCTCGGTGATGTCCAACTTAATATCAAAGCCGGCCGGTTTGGCCAGTTCCTTTAACGCCTGGGCAATTTCCGGTTCGGCCTGGTCGTTCTTGGTAGCCAGGGTAACCTTTAGGGGCAATTGGATGCCTTTATCGGCAGCGTACTCCTCCAGCAGTTTCCTGGCCTCTTCAGGCTGGTATTCAGGAATGGGTTTTTCGCAATAGGCCGGATGCACCGGCGCTACGTGAGCGTCAATCGAGAGCTCGCCTTCGCCAAAATAGGCCAGTTGCAGGATTTTGGCGCGATCCTGACACAGCTTAAGGGCGGTGCGCACCCGATTGTCATCCCACGGCTCCAGGTCCACCCGCATCCGCAGAATCAGGCATTGGGCGGTGCTGGCGGGGCGCACGGTCAGCCCGTCTACTTCCTTCAGCGCCAGGAAATCGGCGGGGCGGGGGTCGTACAGGGTATCAACCTGCCCGGATTGCAAGGCGGCCACGCCGGCGTCTTTGTCGGTAGAGATGTAAATCAACTCGTCCAGATACGGCAGTGATTTGCCGTCTTCCCCCATTCTCCAATAGTCTTCGCGGCGCTTAAAGACGGCGCGTTCCCCTTCGGCGTACTCTTCCAGCGTAAAGGCGCCGGTGCCAACCGGCTGTTTGATAATGTCGCCTTCAAAACCCCGGTGCAGAACAATGGCCGGGTAGTGGAACAGGTGCTCCGGCACCCCAATATTGGCAGTTTGCAGGTGCAGGCGAATGTGGTGATCGTCCACCTTTTCCACATCCTGCATCCCGCTCAGGTAAGAGAGCAGCCCCAGCATCGAGGAGCCGACATCTTCGTTCAGCCACTCGCCAAAGGTAAACATCACGTCGTCGGTGGTCAAATCATCGCCGTTATTAAATTTGATGCCTTTTCGCAGGAACAAATCCCAGGTCTTAACATCTTCGCTGGCTTCCCACTTTTCAAGCAGGTAAGGCCGGGTGATGTTATCCGGGCCGGTTTCGGTTAGATATTCACCGAACTGGCGGACAATGTTGGCCCCCTCAACCCAGGAAAGACGGGCCGGATGGTCGAGCAACTGGAGGCTCATAGAACTCTTCCAGGTGCCGCCGCGTTTGATGCTGCTGGCAGCAGGCGCGGCTTTCTCGCCGCCCGCCGGAGCTTGAGCCGGCGGGGCTGACGGGCCGCAGGCCGCAATGGTGGCGACCCCCGCCGATAGCCCCAGCAAGGTTGCCATCCGCAAGAATTCTCGCCGTGAAAGGCGCCCCTGAACCATCTGATCATAAGCCTCGGGAATATAGGGGTGAACACTTGCCATTTGTTTCTTGGAAATATGTGGTTTCTTCATTGTTTCCTCCTTATTTTAGTTAAGATAACCACGCAAAGAAATACAAAAATCTACTGATCTTGTAACTGGTAAATATTTATTCTGTAAGACTTAGGCTAAGAAAACAGGGACTTTTTGAGCAATGGTCTGCAGGGATAAAACCCTGCCCAAGCGCAAATGAAAAATCAAGAAGTTTTGGCTTGTTGTGGCAAACAACGCGCTACAAATGTGGAAGACAAAATATTAAAAAATCAAGAAAAAAGATACTTAAGGGGTTTATTATGACGAAACAGACGTCGCCGGATGTCGTTATAAAAACAGGGATGGCAGGTATCGTTTTCTGGGGAGGGGTAAGTGCGAAAGACTGCTAAAACCGGGTTATTACCAAGCTTTATTAGGCAGATGGTTCTGGCTCCTTTCTATCAAGATAGAAATAACAGAACAACAGCTTGCGCCAGACAATTACCAAAAAGGCCAATTTTGTTAACTGCTTACATGGTGCCGCCCATAAAGTAATTTGTCTGGATTACAGGATGTTAATACCATAACATGGCTCGAACTATATTGCAAAAAACAGGGGGCATTTTACTTTTGGGGTACATTAGACCTTATCGAAAATAAAGCTGTTTGTCATCAAACAACCGATTTTAATTGCGAATGACACGAATAAGCGAATAGCACGAATGGCTACCCACTTAAGGCAAGACAAAGATTTTTTATTGGCGCTACACCTGCACTGACCCGCAAGGGGCCCGGCGCAAGTGTTCGTCCATTCGCGCTACTCGCGATAACTATTTAAATAGACTACGTTATTTTCAATAATGCCTATTTCTGATGGAAATTTACCATAGACTGAAACGCACCCAATCTGTTTTGAATATTTAAGCAAGTTCAGGTAGTATGTATGCTGCGTTTTTTATTACCTTGCGCAGCACTTTAAGGTGCGCCCCCCTCCACGGCTCTCCCCCTGCCAGGAGGAGAGGGCGAATGAATATCTTGCGCATTAATATGAAGGATTCAAAAAAACACACACCCGTACAAAAATTGACTCAGAGGTGACAAAATGAGCGAGCGCAAAGATCGCATTCACGTGCATATTGAAGGCAAAGAATACAGTGTGGTGGGCGGCACGTTTCAGCAAATGCTGGCCGCCGTAAAGCAAATCAACGGCCGGCGGTTTTTAGGTGATCTGAAAGTGTGGCAGTTGCCCGGTACCGAAGATGCCATTCGCAACCAAATTGAGATTGGCGGGTATCAATTAGAGGGGGGAGCGCCGGCCGCCCCGGCCGCAGAACCGGCCCGGAGAGCCGCATCACCCCGGCCCGGCGGCGACCGTATTCGGGTGACTGTACAGGGGCATCAACTGGCGGTGGTTGGGGGCCTGTTTCAGGAAATGCTGGCGGCCGTCAAGAATTTGCCGGGGCGTCGATTTGACGGCAACAGCAAAATTTGGGAAATTCCCGGTGACGCGGCGGTCATTAAACAGCTTGTGGAAACCGCCGGTTTTCAGCTTGAGGGGGCCGACAAAATTGCTGCTGCGCCGGCTCCATCGCTGGAAGCGCCAACGTTCGATGCTCCCGGCGAAGCGCCTTCTACCTTTGAGGAGCCGGATTTTTCCTGGGATGGTAAAATTCCCCCCTACGAGCCACCCGATTGGTGGGATGATGAAGGCGCCGCGCTTCCGCCGGTGGAGCCACCCGACTGGCTGAACGACGAGGTAAACGAGTTTCTTCCCGACGACCCGGCGGCGATGTTCCCCGCCAGTGAATTGCCACAGTTTAGCAATGTGCCACCGGCGCCGGTATCATCGCCGGCCCCCTCATCGTCCGGCTCACGCGGCGGTGATCAGATTCGCGTGAGAGTAGGCGGAATCCCGTTGATGGTTTCCGGCGGCACTTTCAAGGAAATGCTGGCTGCGGTAAAGGCCATTCCCGGCCGCCGGTTTGATGGGCAGGATAAAGTGTGGGATGTTCCCGCTGCGGTAACCATTGACGGTTTCAAACAAAAAATGGCTGCCGCCGGTTTTGAGGCGGGACGGGGCTAAAAAGGAGTCAATTTGTAGAGGTGAGGCAGTAACCGTTCACACCCCCTGCCAGATATGGCGCTAAGTATGTCATTCCCGCACGTTTTCAGTGGGAATCCACAGGCTATGCGGATGGATTCCCGCTTACTATACTGAAAACAGAATGAGAACGGAACTTTTGAGATGTCATTCCCGCATGC
>CAYWSS010000219.1:0-8517 GCA_964460505.1 uncultured Caldilineaceae bacterium
GCTGTGGCCGGTCTCCGACCGAGCCACCTGAGCGGGCGCGGTCAAGAGACCGGCCCGAGCGCGATTTTGACGGGTTCACTGAATTTGTACGAATTTACAGAACCTGCGGCGAATCAAAATTCTATCATTCCGAAAATTCTGCTCTGAAATGCCGACAATAATTGTCAAACCGGAAATTGCTGTCTGGACATCTATATACATGTTAACTCGTCATCAAAAAATAAAGGAGCAAGGCTGATGGAATCCTCAAAAAAGTATGACGCCATTATCATTGGAGCAGGGCAGGCAGGTGGCCCTCTTTCCACCACATTAGCTCAGGCGGGTTGGAAAACCGCCCTGGTAGAAAAGAAACACGTGGGCGGCACCTGTGTTAACGAAGGCTGTACTCCCACAAAAACAATGATTGCCAGCGCGCGTGTGGCTCACCTTACCCGGCGGGCCGGTGATTACGGCGTAAACACCGGCCCAATATCCGTGGATTTAACCAAAGTGCGCCGGCGAAAGCGAGACATTGTTAAAAGCTGGAGCAGGTCCAGCCAACGCCATATTGAGCGGACAGACGGCGTTGATTTGCTGTTTGGCGAGGCAAGTTTCAGCGCTCCAAAAACCGTCAGAGTGGCCCTGAATGAGGGCGGCGCAACATACCTTACGGCCGATAAAATTCTGATCAATACCGGCACCCGCCCTAAATCTCCGGCCATTGAGGGGCTGAACGATGTTCCTGCCTTAACCTCTACCACTATTATGGAACTTGGCGAAGTGCCGCAGCATCTGCTGGTGATTGGCGGCGGTTACATTGGCCTGGAATTTGGGCAGATGTTTTACCGGTTTGGCAGCAAAGTAACCATTGTGCATCAAGGGACGCAATTGCTGGCGCGGGAAGACTCCGACGTGGCCGATGAGATGGCCAAAATTCTGCGGGAAGAGGGGCTTGATATTTTACTGGAGGCCAATACCCAAAAAGCAGAACAAAACGATGCCGGTCAAATTGCGCTGAAGCTCAACACCCCCGACGGCGCGCGTGTGCTTACCGGCTCTCATCTGTTGGTGGCCGCCGGGCGGGTTCCCAACAGCGATATGCTAAATCTGGAGGCTGCCGGGGTTCAAGTCACTCCACGAGGCTTTATTTCGGCTAACGAAAAACTGGAGACTAATGTACCGGGCATTTATGCGCTGGGCGATGTCAATGGGGGTCCCGCATTTACTCACATTGCCTACGATGATTTCCGTATTATCCGCTCTAATTTCTTGCGCGGAGGCAATGCGGATACCACCGGCCGAATTGTGCCTTACACTGTTTTTACCGACCCGCAACTGGGGCGTATTGGGCTTTCGGAAAAGGAAGCCAGAGCGCAAGAGCATGCCTACTGCGTGGCTAAACTCCCTATGACCCACATTGCCAGAGCCATTGAGGTTGATGAAACACGCGGTTTTATGAAGGCACTTGTTGATCCCCAAACAGAGCAGATTTTGGGCGCTTCGATTTTGGGCATTGAAGGGGGCGAAGTAGCAACCGTTTTGCAAATGGCCATGATGGGTAATGTGCCCTTTACCGCCATCAGAGACGGAGTTTTTTCACACCCTACCCTTTCTGAGTCGCTCAACAACCTGTTTATGGCCCTGGACGACGAAGAACGCAAAACCTGCTATTATCCAAATCGATGAGATACTGGTGTCTTCTCAATAAATTGCGGTGGAGTTGGTTGAGCTTGCCGAAACCAACAACCTTCGACAAGTTCAGGCCGCGTTCCCCCTAATTTGGAAGAGGCCAGACGGCGACGGGTGAATATGAATAAGCATCGGGAATTAAAGGCGGAGTCTGAGAAAGAATTGGCAAAATTGCGTCAATTTATTTACCCGTTTACTGCCGGCCCCAATTAGTTAAGTTTTTTGCGCCCCATTCCTTAATACTTGTGACCAAAGAGCCGAAGAGGATAACGGTAAATGTTTAATTTTGGACGTGAAATTTGTGGGCATCTCTCTCTGGCAGAAAAACGAGAGTGGCTAGTTACCAATGGAATTGGCGGATTTGCGTCCGGCACGGTGGCGGGTACGCTAACCCGGCGATATCACGGGCTACTGATTGCTGCATTAAAACCACCTTTGGGCCGTACCTTACTGCTGACTAAATTTGACGAAACATTGTTAAGCAGTGGGCAAATGTATGCCCTGTTCACCAATCGATGGGCCAGCGGCGTAGTAGATCCCTCCGGGCATAGGAACCTGGAACGCTTTCGACTGGAGGGCACCACCCCGGTCTGGACCTTTGCCTGCGCCGATGCGCTTCTGGAAAAACGGGTCTGGATGCAGCCGGGAGCCAACACCACCTATGTGCAGTATAATTTTTGCCGGGGGTCCCGTGCCCTGGTGCTAACCTTAAAATCCATTGTCAACTATCGTGATTACCACAACCTTACGCGAGCCAATAGTTGGCAAATGCAGGTATTTCCCGTGGAGCATGGCCTGAAGATAACCGCGTTCGATGGGGCCACACCATTTTATATTTTAAGTAACCAGGCCGAGGCGATTGCGCGGCACAGTTGGTACAGAAATTACCATTTGAATGTGGAGGCCTACCGGGGCCTGGCTGATACAGAAGATCACCTGAATGTCGGCACTTTTCGCGTTATTTTAACTCCGGGCGAGTCATTTAGTATGGTTGCCTCCACTGAAGCTGCGCCAAATTTAAATAGCCATGCCGCCCTGGCCAAACGTCAGGCCCACGAGCAGAAGCTGGTCAAATTATCGCCAATAAAAACAGATACGCCACGAGGTTGGGAATTGCATTTGCCCCTGGCCGCCGATCAATTTATTACGCGCCGCCCGCATCCGGTTATTCCGGACGGCCACACGGTTATCGCCGGGTACCCCTGGTTTGGGGACTGGGGGCGCGACACAATGATTGCCCTGCCCGGCCTTACCCTAAACACCGGACGTCCCGAAATTGCGCGCAGTATCCTGCAAACCTTTGCTCAATTTGTTGATCAGGGGATGCTGCCCAACCGTTTTCCCGACGCAGGCGAGGTCCCGGAGTACAACACCGTAGATGCTGCGCTTTGGTATTTTTACGCCATTTATCACTATCTGCGGCAGACTAACGACACAGATTTTGCCGGAAACATTTATCCAACCCTACAGGCTATTGTAGACTGGCACTACCGGGGCACACGATACAATATTCACGTTGATCCCCATGATAATTTGCTATACGCCGGCCAAGAGGGGGTGCAGCTAACCTGGATGGATGCCAAGGTTGGTGATTGGGTTGTTACCCCTCGCCTTGGAAAGCCGGTTGAAGTTAACGCCCTGTGGTACAACGCTCTGCGGATTATGGCTTATATATCGCAATTGGTGAATCACCCCGATCAAGCGGAACATTACAATTGCCGGGCTGATGTCGTGGCCGACAACTTTCAACAAAGATTTTGGTACGATGCCGGCAGCTATTTGTACGATGTTATCGATGCCCCCGCAGATGCACCTTGTGATCAGAGCCTGCGTCCCAATCAAATCTTTGCCGTATCGCTGCCGTTTAAACTGCTCAACAATGCCCAGGCAAAATCGGTGGTTGATATCTGCACCCGCAACTTGCTGACATCACACGGACTCCGCACGTTAAGCCCCGACGACCCATCGTACAAGGGAAATTACGGCGGTGGACCACTACAGCGGGATGGCGCATACCATCAGGGAACCGCGTGGGCCTGGCTGCTTGGCCATTTTGTTAGCGCCCATTTAAAAGTATATCGCAATCCTGAACTGGCCCGCTCTTTCCTGCATCCCCTAATCCAGCAGCTTACCGACGGTTGCGTAGGCAGTGTCAGCGAAATTTTTGATGGCGAACCACCATTTTTGGCACGAGGCTGCTTTGCCCAGGCATGGAGCGTGGCCGAGTTGCTGCGGGCCTGGCAAGAGACTTACCAAAAATCGCAGTAGCCGCAACCCGTAACGCGGCCAGGCTGCAAAATCTACAATTCTGTAAATTCATAAATTTCCAAAAGAATGTTTGATGGCGGGTAACTACTCACCCCCCCTCTAGCTCCTCCCTCAAGAGGGGGGAGGATTTAACTTTCCCCCGAATCGGGGGGATTGAGGGGGGGGTAAAAACGGCAAAAGGACCCTGCTATAGCGGTTTCAAGGGGGTATACCTGAGATACGATGCCGGTTGAATTGTAAATTCGCAGATTTGTGATCGTCATTACCGTATCTGCGCCACTATTCAACTAGAATGAAGCTGGCGCGCAGACATCGCAAGTGGCTCAAGGCATATCTGGCTTGAGCTGTAAATACCAACAGGGGGTAACGATGAGTTTTCAATACTGGTTTATGTTGCCCGTAGCCATTCTTATTGCTACCACAGCAATGGCTTCGGGAGTAGG
Source organism: uncultured Caldilineaceae bacterium (assembly GCA_964460505.1). Classification (GTDB taxonomy): domain Bacteria; phylum Chloroflexota; class Anaerolineae; order 4572-78; family J111; genus J095. The sequence continues at coordinate 4,380 of CAYWSS010000219.1, forward strand.
CGGGGCAACCTTCTTTGCTCCCATATTTATTTTGATTTTGCGGCTTCCTCCGGAAGTGGCCATTGGCGTTGGCTTAATTACCGAGGTATTTGGTTTTGCCAGCGGGTTGTTTGCCTACTACCGCAAGCGTTTAATTGATTACCGGCTGGGCGCTGCGCTGTTGGTGGTAACCATCCCCATGGCGCTGGTTGGCACATGGCTGGCCGGAAGTATCGATCCGGACATCTTGAAAGTGATTCTTGGTGTGGGGCTATTTTCCATTGCCCTTAGCTTTTTGCGGGCGCCGGAACATAAGGACATTGTCAGAATGGATGCCGCCATTGATTCAGAGTATGGGGCCGGCACCAACCGCTCGGAAACCTGTTTGATAACTGCTCAGGATGAGCAGATTTGTTACACGGTTTGTAATAGATCCGAAGGCCGCCTGATTGCCGGGGCGGGCGGCTTGTTTGTGGGTTTAATATCTACCGGTTTAGGAGAATTAAACAGCTATTTCCTGTTACAACGCTGCCGGGTACCCAGCCGGGTATCGGTGGCAACCAGCGTGTTTGTGGTTGCGCTTACCGCCCTGACTGCCGCATCGGGCCACCTTTACCAATTTGTGCAAATCGGCGGCGACGTGCTTGATACAGTATTCAGCCTGGTTATTTTTACCGTGCCGGGGGTAATTATTGGTGGCCAATTTGGCTCGATTTTAGCCAGCCGAATCCCGCAGCACACGCTGGAACGCGGGCTGGGAATTTTGTTTATGGTGGTGGCAATCTTAACATTAGGGGAGGCTGTTTTGTAGCTTTTTACCAACATAAAATTGCTGTCAATTATTCCGCCGCGTATAATTAAAATCATTAGTGCTGAAAACAGGTACAGGTGATCAAAATTTGGAGTGGCGCCGATGAAGACAACGCTCATAAAAAATGGAACGGTAGTGGTCGGGCACTCCGTCTCCCGACAGGACTTGCTTGTTAAAGGCGAAACCATCGCCGCCATTGGTGATTTGCCCGGCCTGACCGCCGACAAAACCATCGACGCCGGGGATTTGCTGGTTCTCCCCGGCGGGGTTGATACCCACGTCCATTTCAACGATGTTTTTATGAACACCATCAGCGTGCACGATTATTACACCGGCACCCTGGCCGCCGCCTTTGGCGGCACCACCAGCGTTATTGATTTTTCCAACCAGGCTCCCGGCGCTACGTTGGTGAGTACGATCGACACCAAACACCAGGAAGCCGCCGGCAGAGCTTTGATCGATTGGGGGGTGCATCCCGTTATCACCCAACCCACCCCTGAAACGCTGGCCGAAATTCCCAAAGTCGTCGAAGCCGGTTCACCGACCATTAAATGTTACATGACCTACCGGGACGAAGGCTTGCTGATTGAGGAGCCGGATTTGCGCCGCATATTGGCCGGGCTGCGCGATGCCGGCGGCATGCTGTTGGTCCACGCCGAAGATAACGACATGATCGAAAGAAGTATCCCCTGCTACCTGGAAACCGGCTCAACCGCCCCCATCTATCACGCAATCAGCAAACCGCCGGCCATAGAAAACAAAGCCATCAAGCGCTGTATCCAAATGGTGCAAGAAGTGGGCGGCCGCCTTTTTATTGTGCATCTGACCACCCCCGCAGGGCTTGGCATGGTCGGCGAGGCTCGCGGCCGGGGGCTGGATGTGCTGGCCGAAACCTGCACCCACTACCTGATTTTTACCAAAGATATGCTGCGCCGCAAAGACGGCCTCAAATGGATTTGTTCGCCGCCCCTGCGCAATCAGGCCGCGCGGGATCACCTGTGGCAGGGGCTGCGTGATGGCCGGGTTTTGCAGGTTACTTCCGACGATGCCGCCTATTCCTGGGAGGCCACCCGGTACGGCCAAAACCGGTTCGACCTGTGCCCCAACGGGATGCCCGGCATTGAGCCTCGGTTCACCCTGCTCTACTCCGAGGGCGTGGTCAAAAACCGAATTTCGCTGCCCCGCTTTGTGGAACTGGTTGCCACCACTCCGGCCCGGCTGTTTGGCATGTATCCCCAAAAAGGCGCGCTGTTGCCCGGCGCAGATGCCGATATTGTCCTGTTTGATCCATCGGCCAGGTGGACAATGGGCCAGGCCAACTCCCACTCCTGCAACGATTGGCACGCCTACGAAGGCATCGAAATAACCGGAAAAATTCAAAAAGTCTTCTCCCGGGGCCGGCTGATTATTGAGGGTGAAACCTGTCTGGCCGAAAAAGGTCGGGGGCGCTATCTGCATCGGAAATTGCCGCGGGAGTCATTATAAAATTGCTTCGCATTAACGAAGATAGTTTTCTTCACAGCTTAACCGGGCTTCTCTCGTTCTCACGCTCTGCGTGGGAACGAGAAATAATCTTTGCATCCTTGTTCCGTTGCGCTTTTGCGTTTTGAGACGATACAATGCTCCGTATTAACAAAGATCGATTTCTCAACAACTTAACTGAACTGGCTCAAATCGGGCAATTGCCGGATGCCGGCGGCGGCGGATTAGATCGCCGCCCCTTTTCTGCGGCAGAACGGGCGGCCCGCAATTATTTCTCGCGCCAGGCTGAAGCAGCCGGATTGATCATTACCACCGATGGCGCGGCAAATCTGTCTGCGCAACTGCCTTGCGCCAAACCAACCGCCCAAACGATGCTGCTCGGCTCTCACCTGGATACGGTGCCCAACGGCGGTCCCTACGATGGCGCGCTGGGCGTGGTAGCGGCGCTGGAAGTGCTGCGCACCGTGCAGGAATCAAATTGCTCGCTGCCGGTGCATCTGGAAGCAATTGCTTTCACCGATGAAGAAGGGCGATTTGGCGATTTCTTTGGCAGCCAGGCGCTGGCCGGGCTGCACTCTGCGGAATCTGTTGAGGCGTTTTTAGCCCGCGCGGCAGAGTTCCCCGATGACCTGACTGCAATGGGAAAAATTGTGCCCGGTGGCCTCAATCCGCAATCGATACACACTGCCCGCCGCGCTCCGAACACAATTGCCGGATTTATTGAACTGCACATTGAGCAAGGGCCGCAGTTGGAGCAAGCCGCTGCGCCGGTGGGCGTGGTTGATGCCATCTTTGGCCGCTGTTCGATGCGGGCGCATTTTTACGGGCGCAGCGATCACGCCGGAACCACGCCGCTGCCTTTGCGGGCCGATGCGCTGGTAGCCGCCGCGCAATTTATTGCCGGCAGCCCGCAGCTTGTCAGCCAATATTATCCGGGGGCGGTCATCACCTGCGGCAACGTGACGGTGAAACCGGGCGTATTTAATGTTGTGCCTCATTCGGTCTCGGTGCAAGTTGAATTTCGCGCCGCGGCTGAATCCACACTTCGGCAAATTAAACAGACTTTGCGCCAGTTGGCCGGCAATTGTACCCTCTCCACCAATCTTTCTTATGCCATCAAACCGGTTGACCAGCACCGGCCGGCAGCCATGGCCGGCTCAGTTCAAGCGGCAATACAGCAAGCGGGCCAATTACTTGGCTACAAAACAATGGCCCTGTCATCCGGCGCCGGCCACGATGCCCAATCGCTGGCGGCGCTGACGCCCACCGGAATAATATTTGTACCCTCAAAGGACGGCCGCAGCCACTGCCCGGAGGAAGATACCGCCCCGGCTGACCTGATTGCCGGCGCCAACGTCTTGTTACACACTGCCCTTATTTTGGCCGGGGTGAATCATCCATAAACTTTTACAATTTGCAATTTTCAATTACACCCGGCCAGGGAAATTTAATCGTAAATCGGCAATCGTAAATTGAGGAATGTTGATGACAAACCCTACGTCTCCCCCTTTATATTCCGGGGCAACACCGGCGCAAGTAGCGGTTGATCTGGCTGAACTTGTTGACTTTCAGCCGGATGGCATCCCCGCACCTGAGCTGGAAACGATGATTTCCACGCGCTTGCTGCCCCATTTGATGCGCTACGACCAGCCTGTTTTTCAATCGATGTTTAACGCCGTCCCCCCGGAGGCGGCGAAAATTGGGGCGCAGGTCATGCTCGATAACAACGAGGGCGTCACCCACCGCGGTGGGGCGACACCAGAGGTAAAGCCGGCGTTGAGCACGAGCTCGTCCGGGATGCCTGCGTCGCCGCCATCGAGCACGGGCCCGCCGCAGCGCACATCGTCGAACACCGCGCCCTGACTG
>CAYWSS010000220.1:0-8504 GCA_964460505.1 uncultured Caldilineaceae bacterium
GGGATCCCCCCGTAACCGGATAGCAAACCGGTTTGGTGGTGGTTAAGTTGTAACTGATGAGTCCGGAGTCTCAAAGTTAGCTTTGAGACTCCATCAGTTACGATGTAACTACTGCCACCGGCTTAAGCCGGCGAATTACCCGTTCCGGTTGAATAACCGGAACGATCATCTGACAAAGCGAATAATTACCAAAATACAAGGGAGGCGGACAGTCCCTTTGGGACAGCAGCAACAATGGAAATTTAGCCAGTGACGAGTGATGAGTGAGAAGCGCAGTTTATTCATCCTTCATCATTCATCGTTCATTATTTTCAGAGGAGGGGAACAAATACAAATTTCTTACAACCGCGCCTTATAATCTTTGTTTCTGGGAGGAAGTGACTCCGCATTTTCCTGTAACGAACTGCCCTGATTCTTTTGATTAACTCCCAATAATTGCGTTTTAAACGCGCCCCATGCCTCTTCAACATTTGAGTAATCTGAACCATTCAATTTTAACCAATCAACCCAGGCGTCTTTAACCGAGTGAAACTCCTGATGCCAATCGTTGATTTTTGCTCGTATGCCGGTTTGCCGCGCCATTGTTACCCCCTGCATTGCTACCATCGTCAATCTCCTCGTATAAAATGTTCGTAGTCAGGCCCGCAACACAGTGGAATGCCGCCTTAACGCCGCTCTGCTATTGCTGCGAGGTTGATGACTACCAACATTATCTATCTTCTGCCGTAATTGTTTCCGGTGGTGTTTGTACCCTTATCATAACAGGAACCGGGCCAGGGTGCAGTTGAAACAGCCACAAACCGCGTGTGGAATATGTAACACCTTTTGTGTTACATATTCCACAGTAAATTGTCAATGTGAGCAAAATAAAACCCCGGCGACGGGTTTACCATCGTCGGGGCGGGTAATCATATCATTAAGTTGAGGGCGTAGCGTAGGGCCTTGTGCCCGCCCACAAGGGGCTAAACTACGCTAACTTAATGGCATTGGGCGGGTAATCAAAGGGTTGCAATTACTTCCGGTCGGCGCGTTTATCCTGGCGATAATCACGCATCGCTTTTCTAAAATCATGCCGGCCTGAGCGGAGAGTTTCGCCGGCGTCTCTCATTGTACGGTTGGCGTGCTTCAGGGTATCGCGGGCTTGTTCGGCATCGACCACGGTTCCGTCATCATCAAAACCGGCCTTTTCATCCAAAATTTCGGCAGCCTCGTCACGCAAACTTTGGGCCTCTCCCAGTTTTGCCCGCAGGTCGGACATAGCTGCTTCCAGCGCAGAAGTATCATTACCGTCATCTTTCTCCTCCTGAATATATTCGTCGGTCAAATCGGCGGCGGCAGAACTATTGTCAATCTGGTCCTGAAACGCATCTACCCTCAATTGCGTCATGCGCAGCAGATACTCCATCCCCCGGTAATTGCGCTCCACTTGCGGTTCCGGCTCTTGGGCAGCGGCGGGGGCGACCCATATTCCGGTTAACAACACCAGCATCATCAGTCCCATCAGAGATTTTTTGACCAGATTTAAAGTTTTCATAGTTACACGCTCCTATTTAATAATCATTTGTAAAATTTCACTGATTTTGAATTGACCTCAGTATATCCCGACGATGTTATCGATGTGTTAGCTAATTGTAAAAAGGGTGTAAAAAGCCGGCGGATTTAATTGGGCATTTTCCATTTTGCAGCAAGATACATATTATTCAACTCAGTTGATTTTAGGTAATCCCCCTGTTGAGTGTTGGTGGAGAAGAGAGGCCAAATTTGAACCACAAGACACCGAGCGCACAGAGAAAATAAAAAAACTCAGTAAACTCTGCGCCTCCGTGGTAAATTTTCCAAACCAACACTCAAACGGGTGACTATCTGATTTTGCCGCCATATCAAAAATCAAGCTGCGCAAATTGCCATTTCAGGAAAAAACGTTTATATTTTAGAGCGCAATCGCACCTGTAAAAGTGGGTTTTTTCACCAGCAGGGAAACATAGCGCGGTCAAACCGCAACCCAATTTTTGACTCACGGATGGAATAAAACACGGATAAATAAAAATAATTAAAAGCCGCGTTCCCTTGTATCCGTGAGTCATACCCAAAGATTCTCGCCGGTAACGCAATTCTTGTGGGATAATACTATAAGGTTCAATGAACCGAAATTACAGTGGAATCATTGACAATTCAAATAAAAATCTAACATTACTGATGTAAAATAAGCGATTGAAAGTATATACGTATTGAAGTTTTGGAGAGTAAGTTATGCCAATTTATGAGTATGAGTGTTTAGCCTGTGGAGAGACGTTTGAGAAACGCCAGAGTTTCAGTGATGATTCCTTAGCCAATTGCCCCAACGGACATGAAAAAACCCGTCGACTACTGTCTGCCCCGGCCATTGTTTTTAAGGGCAGCGGTTTTTACATTAACGACAGTAAATCCAGCAAAAACGGAATCAACGGCGCAAGCAAGAACGCAAAGCCTGAATCCAAACCGGAGAAAAAATCCGGGGCAAAGCCAGATACAACGTCTGAAAAATCCACAAGCAAGACGCAGACTGAGGTATAACCCAAAAATAGCATCTTTTTCATTGTAAATTGAAAGCCCGGAATCTACCGGGCTTTTTGTTATTTAAAAGGTATTGTGGACTTTTTGCAGATCCAAGACGCCAATCTTTATATGCTTGTCGCCATTCTTAAATGAAACCCCAGCACTTGAGGCTTACCGTTGCCCGAAAAAAATTCAATTGACTTCGCCGGTGATCTCGCCTATCATGCCCATACAAACACAAACGCGGTAAAAGGCAGAAAACAAGCTCATGACAAAATCGACAACGCCAAACTCAAAAATCCTAAATGTCAGGTTAACGCTGGTCAATTATCCTATTCTGTCTGAAAAAATCCGGGAACAGATGCGGCAAGAGCTTTTTAGAAGAGGCATCATTGACCCCGATGTGATGGAAAAAGAGGTGGAAACCAAGGCCATTCAGTCTCAAAAACTTGAAGGGCTAACTGACCCACTGTTTCAGGAAACTGCGGAAATCTGGGAGAAACGACTGCACCACATTAGGGGCCATCTGACAGATTTTTATTTTGCTTATAACCTGCCCTACAGTCGCTTTGAAAAGATTGTGGCCGATGCCGTCAACGCCAACCGGGTAGATCAACCAAGAAAAAAAGCGGTTGCCCTTTTATTTAATCCCGAGCTAACGCCCTGGTATTTGCTTTTTGAACAGGGCAGTAAGTTTGAAAACTATTCCCCTGAAGAATACAAAGCTGTAAAGCATCACGTTAAACAAATTATTGTCGTATTAGTCAAGAGCCTTGTCAGTGACCAATTGGCTTTTGTTAGAATTGCCCGCAATTTTCTAAAGATTGACGATTTAAAACTCATTAAGAGCAGAAAACTGGGGCGAGGCAAGATTGGAGGCAAGGCGGCGGGCATGATTCTGGCCCACAAAATTCTGTGTCAGCCCGACCCTGATGACAAAATAGACGTAGCCAAACACATTGGTATCCCGGACACCTACTACGTAGGCTGCGATGTTTATTATGATTTTAAATCCATCAATAATCTGCAATACACCAACAGCCAAAAATATCTTACCCGAGAAGAGATTGAGCAAGAGTATCCCACCATTCGCAAAGCTTATCTGTCCAGTAAATTTCCCGAAGATACCGCAAAGCAACTGCGAAAATTAATTGAGAAACTTGACAATACCCCCATTATCGTTCGTTCGTCCAGTTTGCTGGAAGATAATTTTGGCAGCGCATTTGCCGGCAAATACGACAGTTATTTTCTGCCCAACCAGGGAACCCCGGAAGAAAATCTCAATGCGTTAATCCGGGCCATTATCAAAGTATATGCCAGTATACTCAGCCCGGATGCGCTGTTTTATCGCCAGGTGCAGGGGTTGGAAGATTACGACGAACGGATGGCAATTCTTATTCAGAAAGTACAGGGGGAGCAACACGGAAAATATTTCTTCCCGTATATTGGTGGAGTCGGGTTTAGTCGCAACCCGTTTATCTGGAACAAGAAACTTAAACGGGAAGAGGGTTTTTTACGCGTGGTTTTTGGGTTGGGCACCCGAGCCGTAGACCGGGTAACCAGAGATTATCCACGCATGATTGGTTTGAGTCACCCGCAATTGCGTCCGGCCAAAGGAACCGCAGAGGTAATAAAATACTCCCAACGTTTTGCAGATGTTCTGGATTTGGAGGAGAACAGCCTAAAATCCGTTGCTGTCAGCGAAGTATTGAGCGAGAAATTCCCGGGATACCAGTATCTGGCCTCCATTGACGAGGGAGATTATGTAAAACCCATCTTTTCGCTGGGCAAAGCGGTTGACCCCCAACGGCTGGTTCTCACGTTTGAAAATCTGCTCAAAAATACTGATTTTGTTTTATTGATGAAAACCATTCTGAAAAAACTGGAGCGTCACTACAAGCGCCCGGTAGATGTTGAGTTTACGGTAGAATTAATCCCCGGTTACCCCAAGCCAGAGCTAAAAATAACCTTGCTTCAGTGCCGCCCGCTTAGCAACCAGGAGTGGTTTTCAAACATCAAAGTACCCGACAACGTGCCTCAGGAAGAACATATATTTTACTCCACGCATCTGGTGCCGCAGGGAATTGTAGAGAAGATCAACTATATTGTTTACATAGACCCTATCCATTACAGCCAGATTCCCTCTAATAGCATTAGGATGGAGTTAGCCCGCATTATCAGCAAGCTAAACAAAGTGCTGGAGAATCAAACTTTTATTTTGATGGGGCCGGGCCGGTGGGGGAGTACAAATATTGACCTGGGGGTTAGGGTCTCTTATGCAGATATTTACAACTCCCGGATGCTGATAGAAATTGCAATGGCCCACAATGGGGCTACGCCGGAAGTAAGCTACGGCACTCATTTTTTTCAGGATTTGGTAGAAAGTAAAATTTTTCCGCTGGCGCTGTACCCAAACACATCTTACACCGCGCTTAACCAACAGTTTCTTAACAACACACCCAACTGTCTGCCTGCGCTTTTGCCAAAATTCGCCACCTTTTCCGATCACATTAAGGTAATTGATGTGCCCAAAGTGGCCAGAGGAAAACTATTGAGAGTGGTCATGAATTCGGAAGACGGCAAAGCGCTGGGATACCTGATTCGTTACTAGAGTTGTTCCCTTTTAAGAAAAACCAAGTGCCCGGCACTTGAACATTTGCCATAGAGAGTCTTTCCCGGCCATGATGATGCTGAAAATGGCGATAAAAGTGCCGGTCACTTTATTTGGGAACAACTCTACTAAACAAAAAGCCCCTTCAGGCAGGGGCTTTGGAAAAATTAAGACAGACTGTATTTTATTAGCGAGCCAGGCTTATACTCTTAACTCATACCCCTGACCGCGTCGGGTCAAGATCATCTCCGGAATACGCGGGTTTTCTTCAATTTTTTGCCGCAGCCAACAAATATGCACATCCAGAGTGCGGGTATCGCCCAGATATTCTGTATTCCAAACAGATTGCATCAACTCACTTCGGCTTACCACCTTGCCCTCATTTTTCATAAGAAGAATCATGAGTTTTGTCTCTTTTGGCGTCAGATGAACTCTTTCTCCATCTTTAGTAAGGATAGAGTTTTTAACGTCCAGTTCCATCCCTTTTACCGCGACACTTCCGTTGGTTGTTTTTTTACCAGGCATATAGGTTCCTCCTGATTTGATTCTATCTTAATTGTTAAAGCTTTTGAATCATTATATCATCCCAAATTTTCAAAATCTATAGGAAGTCTGTCCTGTTTGTATCTCTTGGAACCTGGGAAAGGGGCACAATCAGGAAAAATTTACGGAGGCTATCTTTGGTTTTTCAGTTTATCTCTGAGCGTTTTTAGTTCTGCGAGGGATAAATCACGCCACTGGCCGGGAGTAAGTTCGCCCAACGAAACAGGGCCAATGGCTATGCGAATAAGACGCAGGGTGGGATGCCCCACGGCGGCAGTCATTTTTCGCACCTGACGCTTACGCCCTTCGCGCAGCGTAATTTTTAACCAGGCTGTGGGAATAGTTTTTCGATACCGGATGGGTTCTGAACGGGGAAATATGGGAGGCGGGGTGTGCAGCAGTTTGGCCCGGGCGGGTTTGGTTTTTTGGCCTTTTACCAGCACCCCATGACGCAACTGCCCAAGCGCGTCCTCTTTGGGGATGTTTTCTACCTGAACCAGGTATACCTTTTCCAACTTATAATGGGGATGCGTAATCTGATGCGCCAGCTTGCCATCAGCGGTGAGCAGCAACAAGCCTTCGCTGTCGTAATCCAGACGACCGGCAGCGTACACCTGGGGGATATCCACAAAATCCCCGACTGTGGTTCGGCCTGCTTCATCGGTAAATGAAGACATCACCTTGTAGGGTTTGCAAAAAACGAGCGTTCGCGTGGAAGCGGGTCTTTTCTTGGGTTGGGCGGGATAAAATCGGCGCGGCTTCCGCTTGGCCATTACTGCCACACCAACCCACAGACCGACACAAATGAGGTGTTGTTGTTATCGGCCGGGCAGCGGTCGTAGGCTATGGTTTGCCCACGGGTTTGACCCAACAGGCTCATGGTAAAATAAAACGGAGACAAGCCGCATACGTTGCGCCGGTACTGTCCGGCCTTCATAAAATCAAAGAAGCCACCGGCATCGCCCTGACAAAGATTTTCAAGCAGCGCCTCGTCATCAATTTTCATTTGGGCCTGAGCAGCCGCATCCAGAGCGGGTTCGCTGAAGGCCGGGCCAAGATGGGCCAAATCACCGGAGGCCACAATAACGGTACGTCGCCGCTGCATTTCCTGGCGCAGCCGCCCGACAAATTCTTTATATTCAGTTTGCGCTTCAAGATGGGCCTCACCGGTCATAAAATGATAAAAGGAGCCGGTTAAAATGGGCACCATCGGGCAAGGTTTTCCACCGCGCATGTATTGCAGCCAGACCAGCACCAGTTCAAGAGAATGTTCGCCGCGATGGTGCAGCTCTTCGGCATAGGCGTTTTCCGGGCCAAGAATCCTGGCCAAATCACCAACCAGTTCCTGCTCGGTGGGCATGACCCCCAGCGGCGAGGCGTAATTTTGCGGGGTAAGCGTGAGGGTACCAAAACCACCGTTATGGTCGGTGCCAAGGGCAATAATCAGTTCGGCCTCGCGTACAGCCCCGGCAGCGCCGGCCCATACCCGGGCATACACCGGGCCGCCGCGTGAAAAATCAATGTGAGGGCTGATGATGCCCCGACTAGCGGGCGAGGATGAAATTACTTCATCAATATCATCCAGGTAGCCCTGCAATAACTGGCCTAATTCGTTGGGGTCGGCAGGGTAAGAAGGCCCGGCCAAGGCCGGAACACGTGCAGATGAGGATCGATATTCCCTGATAGCTTGCTGCCGGGTTTGGTTAAAGGTGTCGCCTTCCAGAAGCAGTGCCTGGTCAAACTGCTGAATCAGATTTTCCATCACCGGCTCAGCCAGGCGTAACCCGTAACGCACCTCCAATTTGGCCTGCATTTCTGATAACGTGTGTTCGCCATCACACAGCAGGGCCAGCGGGCCCAACGCCTGAGGCAAGACGATAGCCGCTTCAGTTAATCTAAGGCCATCTTGAATCACAAAAACAGGCTCCCCCTGATAGACCGTTGGTTGTACATTTACATTTCGCAGTTTGGGTTTACGCAGGTGTTCCATAGGCGAATAACTTTCCTCATCCTCAAATTATTGCAATTATAATACCTTAGATGCAGCAATTCCAAATTCAAAGCTAAACCTCGTACCCTCGTACTTAGGAATGAGAATTAATTAACTTACTCATTTCCTCGTATTGCGTATAATTTTGCTCTTTACGGAGTACGTAATACGCAATACGCAATATGTTATCGGCCCCAATTGGGTAAGTTAATTACGCACCATTCCTTAATAGCGTATACCCCCTGCATTTGACAAACTTTTTGACAGGATTTACAGAATTAACAGGATAAAAAATTTACATAATCTTGTAAATCCCATTAATCCTGTCAAGTTCTTTGAATTTTACCGTGTTAAGTTGGAGGGGTATACACTACTGAGAACCTCGTACAAGGTTTATTCGCCAAATTTGGAATTGCTGCCTCAGATGACTCAATTGAAAAAAGCAGGGATTTCATCGCAAAGATGTGGAGAACGCAAAGCTCTAAAGATTTTTGAGAAAAACGCCAAAAATATTGTATAAACTGTCTCATAGCTCGAATTTTCAGCCCCAACCCTATTTTTTTTTGCGTTCTTCGCCGGCACTGACCCGCAAGGAGTCCGGCGCAAGCGTGCATCCTTCTCGGTTTGATTTTTACCCTTTTTTCAGGGGAGTCTTTTAGATGTAAGGCCTTGCCAATTAAAAAAATAAAAACACCCAAAGAGCAATTGTCTTCTTTTGGGTCTAAATCTAATATTGGTTCTTTGGGGTTTTCCGTGCAACTTGAATAACACCCCCATATTCAGTAGGCTTGCTTCTTTCTGAACCACAATATGTTGTGGGTAGCC
>CAYWSS010000221.1:0-8491 GCA_964460505.1 uncultured Caldilineaceae bacterium
TTTATTTTTTCGTGTTAATTCGTGGCAAATTCTTTACTTTGATCCTGCGAAATCCGGTAGAGTCAATTTTTTCTGATACGGATCCAAAAATTGAGGCTGTGCAGCTCGACCTGTTCCGTCAGTCGCCTCCCTGGCGTAAACTGAAGATGGTGGGCCAGCTAAATCAAACCGCCCAGACCTTGGCCATGTCCAGCTTGCAAAAATGTTGCCCACAGGCTTCTCCGGTTGAATTGCGTTGCCGGCTGGCCGACCTGCTGCTGAGGCCGGAACTGGCAGCTCGTTGGCCTGTATGACTGTTACGGGCCAGATTATTTAGCGATAAAATGGCGGACTGGGCGGAAATAGACTTGTTCCCTAATAAGGTTATCTCATTCCTTAATAAAATATGTTCGGATTTCCTGCGTTGCTTATTGAGGAACAACTCTAAGAAAAGAAGAACAAAAGAGACCTTGCACGGGTCTCTTTTTATTTTGGAACGGCTCAACCAGGTTGTCCATTGAGATCAAGGTGTTATGCTTGAGGTCGGTTTCGCCGAAAACTTTGTAGTGGTCAATAAGATGTTGAACACTTTTACCTTATGCAAAGACGCAAAAATTTTAATGCTTTTCTTAGTATTCCTGGTGGCTGTAACGGACGGTAATGCCTTGATTAAGGGCCTGGCAGGGGCAAAACGAAGTTTAGTGGCTAAACCGGGTTTGGCCAACCAGGACAAGGGCGAGGAGCGAATTGGCGTTGAAATCGTCGTTGATGAGGAAACGAAGACCAACGCCAGGCTTTGTTTAGATCCAAAATCTCCGTTTATTTGTTGACAAATCCAAGATTTTGTATTAAAATGTTGTCTACTTGTTAGATGTCTACTTGTTAGACAAGTTAAGGATACCCTATGAAAACTATCCAACCTATCCGGATGCCCTCTGTTCACGTAGAAATTCAAAATCGGATCAAGGAATATATAATTGCCAACAACTTGCAACCCAATGATCCATTACCATCCGAGCCTCAACTGGCCGGCCAATTGGGTGTGAGCCGGGCAGTGGTGCGCGAGGCATTGCGCTCGTTGGAGGCGCTGGGTGTAATTTATTCGCGTCGGGGAGCCGGGCGGTATGTTAGCCAATTCAACCTGGATCCCATTCTGCAAAACTTAAGCTACGGTATGCTCTTTGATGTAGAGGATCTTCAGGAAATTATTGCCGTGCGAGAGCGGCTGGAAGTGGGTTTTATTGCCGACGCTATTGCTGCCATAGATGAGGAAACCCTGACTCAGATGCGAGAAGTCATTGACACAATGTATCGCAAGGGGATCGTTGGAGAGGATTTCCTGGCAGAAGATCTAACCTTTCACCGCCTTCTTTATCGGGTTACCGGTAATCGCCTGCTCATAAAATTGCTCGACATCTTTCGGGTTGTTTACCAGAATCTTCATGGGCAATCATTGGATGTGCCGCGGGATTTGGAAATTGAATTGCAAAATCATAAAGCCCTCCTGCGAGCCATCGAAGCCAAAGACATTACCCTGGCGCAACAGCGCATGACCAAGCATTTTGACGGAATCAAGGAAAGATTAAGAACAGCTCGGGTGGAAAATAAAGACGGTGATGAAACAAGCTAAAGGGACTGAAGTAGTTGACAGAAAGGGGGTGTTATCGCCCACGGACAAAAACTAAATCTGACAAATTGATTATTTTTGCAGTAAAAAAAATTAATAAAAAATAATTCATCAACGGAGGATTGAATTGTGAAAAAGTTGTTTTCTGTTCTACTCGTTTTGGGATTTGTTCTGGGGCTTACCCCCGGAACCACAGCAGCCCATCCGGTTGCTCAAGATATGACTTGTGAACTGGATGCAGTTGTTCAAGCCGATGATTGGCTGTCGAAAATTGCTGAAAAATTTTATGGCGACCCTCTGGCCTTCCCGGCCATTGTAGAAGCCACCAACCAGGCCGCGGCCTCTGATGACAGCTACGTTGCTATTGACAACGCCGATGTCATTGAATTAGGCCAAAAACTGTGCATTCCCGGTGCCAGAAGCGCCGCAGCCATTCTGGGTGAAAGTGGGGCTGCTCTGGCTGCCGCCCCGGTGGCCGCAGCTGGAGAGCAGGTTATTATTGGTGGTTTTGATGTTGGCCCCGGTGGCGACCCGCAAGGCAAAGTTTACAACAATGGTGCCGGTAACACCTGGATTTCCAAAATCTTTACCCCGTTGGTTATGATGAACGAAGATTACACCAAACATACCAGCGACGGCGCTCTGGCCGTAAGTTGGGAACCCAACGCAGACGCCACCGTGTGGACGTTTAAACTGCGTGAAGGTGTAACCTGGCACGATGGCGAACCCTTTACCGCCGATGACGTTAAATTTACGGCCGCTTTTGTCCACGCACCGGGTGCCAGCGTAACCCGCCCCGTTTTTACCGATAAGCTGAATACCGTGGTTGGTTTCCAGGCTTATCAAGCCGGTGAAGCCGATACCATTGAAGGTGTTAAAGTTGTTGATGATTATACTGTTGAGTTTCATTTGCAAGCCCCCAATCCCCGTCTCTTTGATGAATTTCGCCAGTTCTACATCCTGCCGGAACACGCCATCAACTTTTCCCCTGAAGATATTGCTACCACCGATTGGTGGCTGACCAGCCCAATTGGTACCGGCCCCTTCAAGTTTGGTCGTTACGAAAAAGATCAATTTATGGAGCTGGTCCCCAATGAAAATTACTGGGATGGCGCGCCTAAGCTTGAAAAGCTGGTTAACCGCTACTTTACCGATGAAGCGGCGGCCGTACTGGCCCTGACCAGCGGCGACATTGACTTCTCCTACGTTAGTGCCGACGTTGCCGCCACCTTCCAGGATAACCCCGATTTTGTTATCTATCAGGGGCCATCGTTTGTATCTAACCTGTTCAATTATAACTACCAACGCGCCCCCTGGAACGATGTCCGCGTGCGCCAGGCTATGATGTACGGGATTGATCGCCAGTCTATTATTGACGGTGTTTTCAACGGCACGGCCATAGCCGCTCCGTGCGAGGACCCTTACCCCAACTTCTGGCCTGAAGATGCCAACTATTACGAATACGACCCGGCCAAAGCCCAGGAATTGCTGGCCGCAGCTGCAGCCGACGGTGTCGGTCTGGATGGCGAATACCCCATTCCCACCTACTACACCTCTCAATTGGCCAAAGATATTTTGACCGTCTTCCAGGCCAACCTGGCCGATGTTGGCGTTAACGCTGTGCCCACCTTCCTGGATGTTCCCACCTGGCGCGTGACCGTCAATGAAAATGCCGACTTTGATTTTACCTACCGGGGCCGCGGCCATGGCCCGGCCTCTTACCTGACCGATTGGTACGTAGCCGGCAATCAATGGGGACTTGATGACCCGCACTTCCAGGAACTCTTTGATAAAATGGATGCTTCCCTGACCTGGGACGATTACGTAGCAGCCCGGACCGAACTGTGCAAGTATCAGAACGAGCAAGCCACATTTGCTTATTGGTGGGTTTCTACCCGCTATGGTGTTGCCCGCTCCAACCTGCAAGACTTCCACTACTTCCCGGCTCCCGGCGGCGGTCCATTTTTGGATAATTCTCAACTTTGGGCTAAAGGTCAATAAGAAAATCTGGTTCTAAACAGGCAGGTACAAATCAGTTGATTTGTACCTGCCGCGAACAACTGTTAACAATGGCATTAGAGATTGAGAGATTAGGAGACTGCCGTTTTTGAATCTCCCAATCTCTAATCTCTAATCTTCTACGGTTAAATTCTATGCAATACGTAATTCGCCGCGTTTTAATAAATATTCCGGTTCTTTTGGCCGTTACCGTTATCATTTTTGCCCTAATTAACCTGGCCCCCGGCGACCCGCTTGATTTTTACACCAACGAGGATTTAGGCGTTACCCGCGAAAGCCTGGCCCATCTGGAAGAGCGTTTTGGTCTGAACGACCCGATGTACGTCCGCTACTTCAAATGGTTGGGCGCAACCTTACAAGGCGACCTGGGCTTTCGTTTTAAAAATGGCGACGATGTGGCTGAAGTGCTTGTTCTGCGGTTACAACGCACCTTGCTGTTAATGGGGACGGCTCTAACTGTTGGAATTGTTGTAGGTATCTCATTAGGGGTCTTTATTGGGTTGCACCAATACTCTTTTTGGGATTTTTCGCTGACCGGTTTGTCGTTTGTGGGTATCTCTATTCCGGCCTTTGTGGCCGGCATCTTTGGGCTGTACATTTTTTCGGTAAAACTGGGTTGGTTCCCCTCCGGCGGGATGCGTACCATTGGCAAGCCAGAATCATTGCTTGATTTAATGTACCATTTGGTCCTACCGGCCGGTACGCTGGCTATTTTTTATACAGCTACCTTTATGCGTTACCAACGTTTCAGCATATTAGAGGTAAAACAAGCCGATTATATACGCACTGCTCAGGCCAAAGGGCTTAAGAGCCGGGTGATCACCTGGCGACACAGTTTAAGAAACGCCATTTTGCCCGTTGTTACCATCATTGGCCTCAGTATTCCCAACCTGGTGGCGGGCGCGCTTTTCATGGAAACTATTTACAGTTGGCCGGGCATGGGCTCGTTATTTGTCGATGCTGTGGCCGCGCGAGATTACCCCATGGTTATGGGCGTTATGCTGGTTTCGGCGGTGGTGGTGCTTTTAGCTAACCTGGCCACCGATTTAGCTTACGCGGCGGTAGACCCCCGCATAAGGTACGAATAATATGGCAACAAACACATTAAGCTTAAATCCCAAAGACTCGCTGGAAGACAGCCTGTCAAAACCTGTTTCCCCAACCCGAAAAGCCTGGCAGCGGTTTCGCCGTCATACACTGGCTATGGTTGGCCTGATTGTGTTTGGTATTGTTCTTTTTTCAGCAATATTTGCTCCGTTAATAGACCACTACCCCCCCAACCAACTCAACCTGCCCGACAAATTTCAACCTCCCAGCGCCGAGCACTGGCTGGGCACAGACCGGGTAGGGCGCGATATTTGGAGCCGTACCCTGCACGGTGGCCGGGTATCATTGGCGGTTGGGTTTAGCGCTGCGTTTGTGTCCATGACTATTGGTATTGTTCTGGGGGCCATAGCCGGCTACTACGGCGGCACCACCGACATGATTGTTATGCGCTTTACCGATGTGATGATGACCTTTCCCCGGGTGATCATTATCCTTACCGTTGCCATATTTTTGGGGCAAAGCATTACCAACGTTATTTTACTCATTGGCCTCTTTAGCTGGATGGGCACCGCCCGGCTGGTGCGTGGGCAGGTTTTATCTATTCGAGAAGAACAATTTGTGCTGGCCGCTCGCTCGTTGGGTGCGCGCGACTTTTTAATTATCTTTGCCTACGTTATGCCCAACGTGGTCGCTCCGTTGCTGGCAACAGTCACATTTGCCATTAGCGGGGCAATTTTGCTTGAGGCGGGTCTTAGTTTTTTGGGGGTTGGTATTCCCCCGCCTACGGCAAGCTGGGGCAATATGCTGGAAACCGCCCGCAGTCTCGATGTGTTGCAAGACGGCCCCTGGATGTGGATTCCCCCGGCGGTGATGATTGTGCTAACTATATTGAGCATTAACTTTATTGGCGATGGGCTGCGAGACGCTATGGATCCAAAACATATTATATAAAGAGAGTGCGACAGTCCTTGTGGGACGATAACGAGAATGAAAATTTGGAGGCAAGGAGCCACTTATGAAATGGGGTTTCACACGCCCCAATCTCTATTTTCAAGGTGGTAAGTCTTGCCTAAAAAACACAGACCTAGAAATGAACAATGACCCACTTACTCGAAGTTAAAAATCTGGTTACAAAATTTAATACCGAAGCAGGGACCGTACATGCGGTAACCGGCATCTCCTACACCCTAAACAAGGGCGAATCGGTTGCCATTGTGGGCGAAAGCGGCTCAGGTAAATCGGTGGGGGTTATGTCGGTTATGCGCCTGATCCCTACCCCGCCGGGCCGCATAGAAAGCGGCGAGGTAATCTTCAACGGGCGTGATTTGCTCAAACTGCCTGAAGAAGATATGCGAAAAGTGCGGGGCAAAAATATCGCTATGGTCTTTCAAGACCCGATGACCTCCCTTAATCCTGTACTGACTATTGGTCTGCAAATGACCGAAGCTCTGGAAGAACATCAGAGTATGAGCCGTAACCAGGCCCGGAAACGGGCCGTAGAAATGCTGGCGCTGGTCGGTATCCCCAATGCCCAGGACCGGCTTAAGGATTATCCCCACCAATTTTCAGGAGGCCAGCGACAACGCATCGGTATTGCTATGGCCCTGGCCTGCGACCCGGCCCTGCTTATTGCCGATGAGCCTACCACAGCTTTAGACGTAACTATTCAAGCCCAAATTACAGAGCTGGTGGCCCGGCTTCAACAACAGTTGGGGATGGCTATTATCTGGATTACGCATGATTTGGGCGTGGTTGCCGGGCTGGTTGAAAAGGTTATTGTTATGTACGCCGGTCATATTGTAGAAATGGCCCCGGTGCATGACCTGTACAAAAATACCGCGCATCCTTATACTCTGGGCTTGCTGGATTCTATCCCTACCATTGAAAGCAATGTAGATAGGCTTATCCCCATAGCGGGCAGCCCGCCCGACTTGCACAAAGAGCCGGCCATGTGCCCCTTTGCCCCCCGCTGTCGCTTTGCTATTGAACGTTGCGTTGAAGAAAATCCTCCCTTAACCACGGTTGCCGAAGATCATTTTTCGGCCTGCTGGCGCTGGGAGGACGTGCAAAACAAAATCGTCCAGCCGGAAACCGTTGCAGTGGTAACCGAAGTACAGCCGCAAACAAATGGTAAAAAACCAAGTGCCGAACCGGAAATTCTACTGGAAGTATCTGA
Source organism: uncultured Caldilineaceae bacterium (assembly GCA_964460505.1). Classification (GTDB taxonomy): domain Bacteria; phylum Chloroflexota; class Anaerolineae; order 4572-78; family J111; genus J095. Next base: position 6,849 of record CAYWSS010000221.1, read on the forward strand.
CCTCGTAAAACATTTTCCTATTCGACGAGGTATCATCAAGCGACAAGTGGGCGCGGTAAAAGCTGTGGACGGGGTGACTTTTCAGGTTAAACGCGGTGAAACGTTGGGGCTGGTGGGTGAAAGCGGCTGCGGCAAATCTACCACCGGCCAAACCGTTTTACGCCTGCTTGAACCAACATCGGGTCAGGTGATTTTTAACGGGCAAGACCTGACCCAACTCAACAATAACGACTTGCGCCAGGCCCGCCGCCATATGCAAATGATCTTTCAAGACCCCTACGCCTCGCTCAACCCGAGGATGACCGTAGGCCGCATTATTAGCGAGGGGCTGCGTATCCACCATATTGGCGATGCCAACAGCCGCAAAGAGCGTGTTGCCGAACTGCTCCAACTGGTTGGTCTCAACCCTTACTTTGTTAACCGCTACCCGCACGAATTTTCCGGCGGGCAGCGGCAGCGCATTGGTATTGCCCGCGCACTGGCTACCAACCCCAGCTTCATTGTGGCCGATGAACCGATTTCTGCCCTTGATGTTTCAATTCAGGCTCAGGTGGTTAACCTGCTTGATGATTTAAGGGAAGAGTTGGGGCTGACCTATCTCTTTATTGCCCACGATTTGTCAATGGTACGTTACATCAGCGATAGAGTAGCGGTGATGTACCTGGGCCATATTGCCGAACTGGGAAGCCGTGATGATGTATTTGACCAGCCGCTGCACCCCTACACCCAGGCGTTGCTTTCGGCCATTCCTGTGGCAGACCCGGATATAACAACCCACCGCCGGCGTATTGTGCTGGAAGGCGACGTGCCCAATCCGGCCAATCCGCCATCGGGCTGCACTTTTCATACCAGGTGTATCCACGCTACCGATGTTTGCCGTAACGAAGCACCTGAATTTCGGAATTTTGGCCCGGTAGAGCAACCTCACATGGTTGCCTGCCATTACGCCGAAAAATTTTCATAGGAGATATTACCCGCTTGTAGTCAGCCTCGAAGCGATAGCGGAGTGGCGTTAGACGACCGAAGGTCCACCGCGCTGCGTATCTGATTACGAACATTTTATACGAGGAGGAGGCAGGCTTGCCTGATTTTTGAAAATTGTCTTCTCCGTTGCAAAACCCGAATTTCGGGTAAGTTAAATTGTGTGCTACCCAGGACAGACTTTAGAGATTGCTACACCGTGAACAGCACAAGTCACAAACTCTAAAGCTCTGGCTGGATGTACAACGTCCTCCTTACACTGGGCGGGACCGGTATGTTGCCAACTTACCAGTAACGTGCCGAGTCTCGTCCAAATGAAAAACAGGGCTGCTTTCTGCAAGGCTGCCATTAAAATGAACAACAACGCCTTAGAAATCAAGACCAGCACCTTTCGCGCCCATAAGCTGTCTAAGCTAAAATCCACAGACCGGCCCAACATCCTGCTTCTTATGACCGACCAGCAGCGATTTGACACTATCAATGCTGCCGGCTTTGATTTTATATACACACCTAACCTGGACCGGCTGGTCAATGAAGGTTGTCTTTACCGTAATGCTTACTCACCCAACCCAATTTGCCTGGCAGCACGGCATAATCTGTTCACCGGTGATAACCGGCGCTGGATTAGCATACGTAATAAAACCCACAAATACAACTACTAC
>CAYWSS010000222.1:0-8489 GCA_964460505.1 uncultured Caldilineaceae bacterium
GGCATGATCCCTCATTTTTCTTAAAAGTTCCGGTTTCAAGCTAATCTCAGTATACGAGCGGTAATAGCTTCTTACTTCTGTGAAAATAATGAACGCTGAAGGATAAAGGATGAATTTAAATCAGTTATTCATACTTCTGCCTTTTGCATTTATCCTTGGGCTTCATTTCACGCGCTGCCCTAACTCCTGTCCGCTGATTTTCTGGATTTTACCGGTAAAGCACCGTCTCCACAAGTATATTCTCTGAAAACTCCGCAGAAATAGCTTACCTGCCTTGGCCGCGTTTCCAGTTGTGCGGAGTTTTCAGTCAATATTGCCCTGTAACTTTTTTCTACCTTTGGGGTTTTATAGCTATTGAGTCTGCATGCCAATTGACAACATTTTGAATTAGTGTTATTCTCGCGCAGATTCTCTGGATGAACAACAGAATCAGCGAAAAAACGAACCGGCGAACTTACGAATGGGTCTATTTTGCCGATAAACCCGCTGATTCGCAGACTCGCTGATTTGCTGATTCTAATTTAATTCAAGTAAGGAGGAATATTTTGACATCAATGAGTAACATAGATCTTTCAGATTGGGCATTGATTTTGGGGGCATCAAGTGGTTTTGGCGCGGCAACCGCCCGCGTACTGGCCCACAGAGGTTTTAACATTGTCGGCATCCATCTGGATGCCAAGGCAACGCTGCCCAAAGCAAAAGCAGTACAATCCGATATCGAATCTGCCGGGCGGCAGGCGATCTTTCTGAACATGAATGCGGCCAGCGCATCAAAACGGGCCAATGCCATTAAAAAAATGACTGAGGCGGGGGCAAAGGTAAAAATTATGCTGCACTCGCTTGCTTTTGGTTCGCTCAAGCCGATGGCAGGAGAAACACGCGAAGAAAGCCTGGATCAGAAACAGATTGAGATGACGTTGGATGTTATGGCCAACAGCCTGGTCTACTGGACCCAGGACCTGATTTGGGCCAATTTGTTTGCCGACGATGCCCGCATTTTTTCGATGACCAGCGAAGGCAACCAGCGAATTATGCCGGCCTACGGCGCGGTTAGCGCGGCCAAAGTATCGTTAGAAAGCTACACCCGCCAACTGGCTGTAGAATTGGCGCCGCGTAATATCAAGATCAATGCTATTCAGGCCGGCATCACCGATACCCCGGCGCTGCGGGCCATTCCCGGCCATGCGGAAATGATCGACATGGCCCGCCGCCGCAACCCGTTCCGCCGGCTGACCACGCCCAAAGACGCTGCCCACGCCATTGCCGAGCTTTCCCGGCCAGGTTTGTCGTGGATGACCGGCAACGTCATTCGGGTGGATGGCGGCGAGTTTATTGTACCCTGACTAACCCCTGCACCCGGTTGCATCTTTCAAAAAAGAAAACCGGCAGTTGCCGGTTTTTTTTGATTATTGTTCTGATTTTCATGCTTGCTCTCAAATGAAATAATGGTATACTCAAGCCTTATTTATCTGCGCCCCAAACGGGCATTTCGCAAGAAGCTATTACCCGCTCGTAGTCGGCCTTGAAGCGATAGCAGAGTGGCGTTAGACGACCAAAGGTCCATTGCGTTGCGTATCTGACTACAAACATTTTATATGAGGAGGTGTAAATGTCATCTGGCAGGACATATCATTCGGTGGTATTGGTAAAACAAGTGCCTGATACCCACCACGTTACCGGCGAGGTAATGAAAAAAGATGGCACAATGAATCGCGGGGCATTACCCGCTATTTTTAATCCCGAAGACTTAAACGCGCTGGAAATGGCCTTGCAGGTTAAAGAACGGTACGGGGGTCAGATAACGGTTCTGACCATGGGGCCGCCCAAAGCCGCCGAAGTTTTACGGGAAGCGCTTTACCGGGGCGCAGACCGGGTGATTCTGGTCACTGACAGGCGCTTTGCCGGAGCAGACACGCTGGCCACCTCGTACACGCTTAAATACGCCATTGAAAAAGTGGGTAATTACGATCTGGTATTTTGCGGGCGGCAGGCCATTGACGGCGATACCGCCCAGGTTGGCCCCCAAACCGCAGAAAAATTAGACATCCCACAGATTACCTACGCCGAAGCGGTGGTTGAGCTTGAGGATGACGAAATTGTGGTGCAGCGCGCCTTTGAGCTGGGTACGGAACTGGTAAAATGCAGCCTGCCCGCGCTGTTGACGGTTGTTTCCACCGCCAACCAGCCGCGCCCCGCCTCGGCTCGCAAGCGGATTGAATACAAACTGGCCGCCACCCCGCTGGAATACCGGACGCTGCTAAAAACGTGGCCGGAATTTAAAACAGAGGACGCCCTTGACGACTACCTGACGACACGCAACCTGAAGATTCCCGTCTGGACTGCGGACGACCTGGACGTTAACCCCGGCAAGTTGGGTCTGGCCGGTTCGCCCACGCAGGTGTATAAAGTCAACTTTGTGGTGCTGGAATCGACTGAGAGCAAAGAGATTTCGCCTACCGAAGAAGGCATTGTGGCGATGATTCAGGAATTGATTCAGGAATATATGGTAGGGTAAAGAGCTATGGCAAACCAAAAAAAGTTGCGAAACATTTGGATTTTTATCGAACAGGAAGAAGGCAAAATTGCCGACGTAAGCCTGGAACTGCTGGCCAAAGGCCAGGACTTGGCGCACACTCTGGGTAGCGAAGTCTGGGCCGTGCTGTGCGGCTACCAGGTGGAAGTGTTGGCCAAAACCCTTATTCACTACGGCGCAGACAGAGTGCTGCTGGCCGACCATCAGGAGTTGGCCCTGTACCGCACGCTTCCCTACGCCAGAGTAGCCATCGACCTGATTAAAGAACGGCAGCCCTACATTTTTCTCATTGGGGCCAGCCCCATTGGGCGAGACATCGGCCCGCGAATTGCCAGCGCCGTCCAGTCTGGCCTGACCGCCGATTGCACCGATTTACAAATTGGCGATTACACCTCAAAAAGACCCAAACAGGCATACAAAGACCTGCTGTACCAGATTCGACCCGCCTTTGGCGGCAACCTGATTGCCACCATTGTTAACCCGCGCATGCATCCTCAAATGGCTACCGTGCGCGAAGGCGTCATGCATCAGGCAGAACCCGACACAAGCCGCCAGGGGGGGGTGGAACCGGTTGAACCGAATTTTAAAGAAAAAGACCTGGCCCTGAAAATATTAAGCCGTGAAATACGCCAATCTGAGGTGAATCTTAAGGATGCCACCACCATTGTGGCCGGGGGCGGCGGCGTAGCCAATGATGAGGAATTTGCGCTAATTCAGGAACTGGCCCACGTTTTAGGCGGCGAAGTTGGCGCCTCGCGGGCCGCGGTGGATGCCGGGTTTATCTCTCGAGAGCACCAGGTGGGGCAAACCGGCACCACGGTCCGGCCCCGGTTGTACATTGCCGCCGGCATCTCCGGCGCGGTGCAGCACCGGGCCGGCATGGACGAATCGAACAAAATTATTGCCATCAACACCGACCCCAACGCGCCCATCTTTGACATTGCCCATTACAAAATTGTTGGCGATTTAAAAGAGGTGGTGCCGATGATTATCAAAGCGTTACGCGACAAGGCAAAGTAGGGAGTAATAAGAATGACTGAAAACTTTTTTCTGGACAACCTGGACCTCCAGCATCAATTTAACAAACTGGACCTGCAGGAAATTGTTAATCTCAAAGAGAATGGATACAGCAACCAGGGGCAGTACCCCAGCGCGCCCCGCCACTATGAGGATGCAAAAGACAACTACCGGCTGCTGCTGGAGGTGCTGGGCGAAATCTGCGCCACCCAAATTGCCCCCCGGGCCGCAGAGGCCGATGAAGAGGGCGCCCAATTTTATAATGGTCAGGTGGATTACGCCGCCGCTACCCAGGATGCCATCACCGCTTTAAAGCAAGCTGAACTGATGGGGGCCATGCTGCCCTGGGAATATGGCGGGCTGAACCTGCCGGAAACTATCTACCAGATGATGGTCGAACTTGTGTCCCGGGCTGAAGGCGGCTTAATGACTATCTTTGGCTTGCAGGAAATTGCCTCAACCATCAATGAATATGGCAGCGAAGAAATGAAAGCCAGGGTCCTACCCCGCTTTTCCCGGGGTGAAGTGGCCGGGGCTATGGTGCTGACCGAGCCGGATGCCGGCTCTGACCTGGGCGCGGTGCAAACCCGCGCCATCTACGACGAAGAAACCGATTCCTGGCGCATTGACGGCGTGAAGCGATTTATTACTAACGGCAACGCCGAAGTGATGGTGGTTCTGGCCCGCAGCGAAGCGGGCACCACCGATGCCCGCGGCCTGTCACTATTTTTGGTAGAGCGCGATGAAACGGTAACCACCCGCCGCATTGAACACAAACTGGGTATTCGCACCTCGCCCACCTGCGAACTGCAATTTTCAAACACGCCCGCCCAACTCATCGGCAAACGGCGCTTTGGCTTAATTCGATACGCTATGGGGTTGATGAACGGGGCGCGGCTGGCCGTTTCTGCCCAGGCGCTGGGCATTGCCGAAGCCGCCTACCGCGAAGCCTACCGCTACGCCAGCGAACGGGCCCAATTTAAACAGCCCATCCGCGACATTCCGGCCGTATCCCGCATGCTTCTCTCAATGCGAGCCGATATTGAGGCAACACGGGCATTAATTTACGAAACCGGACGCTGGGTAGACCTGCTCAAGGCCTACGACCAGTACGCCGAGCATAACAAGCTGGATAAAACGGCCAAAAAACGGCGCAAATATGCCTCCGCCCTGGCCGACGTGATGACTCCGCTGACCAAATATTACGCCACCGAAATGGGCAACCGGGTCTGCTACAAAGCCATGCAGGTTCACGGCGGGGTGGGCTATATGCAGGAATTCAACGTCGAGCGGCACTACCGGGATGTCCGCGTCACAAATATTTACGAAGGCACCAGTCAATTACAAATTGTGGCTGCTCTCAGCAAGTTGTTGGGCCACGCTCTGGATCGCTTGCTGGACGAATGGAGCGCTCAGGAATATGCCCCGGAACTGGCTTTGCTTAAAGCTCAACTGAACGAGGTCACAGAGCTGTTCAGGCAAACCACCGACCAGTTAAAAACAAACGAGCGCGATGTCATTGACTATTACGCCGCCGACCTGGCCGATATGGCCATCTACGTAATCAACTGCTGGCTGATGCTCAAGGATGCCAACCTGGCCCCAACTGAGCGAAAAACAGATGTAGCCCGAATTTACATTAACGAGCATCTGCCAAAAATCCACAGCGCCAGCGCCGCTATTTATGCCGCAGATTCCACACCGCTCAACACCAGAGATAGTATCCTGGCAGATGCTTTTTAAAGAACTGGATTTTTCGCTAAACGACTGAATGTACTCAAGCCGTCACTGTCATTGCGATGACAGTGACGGCTTTTTCATTTTGTGACAAACCATCCAGTCGTTTTGAAACAACCAATCGGCAATTAAATGGGCCACCGGCCCCTTTTCAAATGAAGTCAGCCTTATTTTTATCTGATTTTTACATCCCCGTGGTTGTTTTAATTCCCGTGCCTCTTTTGAGCGATTGCAGCAGCACTCTGCCGGGGCCGGTCAGCTTGGTCATAAAAAAACCCTCGCCACCAAAAAACATGCGGCGGCAACCGGCCACAGTCTGAATACTATAATCCACCCCATCAGAAAAAGCGGCCAGATTGCCGGTACTGACCAAAATTGATTGGCCGGCCTCCAACCGAAAATCCGAAAAATCACCGGCTCCGTGGATGAGTACCGTTCCGCTGCCGGAAACCTTTTGCAAAAACATCCCCGTTCCGCCAAACAATATGGCACGGGCACGTTTGGCTACCACCGCAGTAATATCTACGAGCCGGCCAAATGCGGCCACAAAAGAACCCCGGGTGGTTAAGACCGGCCCCTCGGTTAAATCCCAGCCCATAATTTTGCCCGGTTGATTGGATGTCAACAGCACTTGCTGCTCGTTCTTTTTGGCTTCGATGTAGGTTAACAACGCGCCTTCTCCGGCAAAGCTGCGACGCATAGCGCCCCCCACCCCGCCGGGCACCTTCAAGGTCCAGATAACCTCCGGGGTCAAGCCCATCAACGCCCCTCTGTTAGCCCAGCAATTCTCACCGGCAGAAAGGTTTAAATGGGCAATTTGAGCCAGTTCACCACGGATAGTATAGTCCACCAAGAACCCTCCATCAGCCAAACTAACTTTCTGAACAGCCACAGTGCTACAAAAATTTTGCCAGAATTGACCGCTCCAACTCAAAGCCGGGCGCGTGAGCAATGTACCCCGGCACCAGCCACGGTTTTGAACCGGCGTCGACCAGGTTGCTGTTCACCGGCACGTAGTTCCCCCCGGCCTGAATTACCAACAGATAGGCGGCGGCCACATCCCACGAGCTGATAATTGATGCCAGCGCCACATCCGCGCGACCGCAGGCTACGTACGATAATTCCAGGGCAGCGGCTCCCATGCGGCGCACCGAACGAAATTGCTGCGACATTTTTCCAAATAATAAAAAATCCTTTTCCTGCGTATCTATGCCGGGAACCGGGAAATCGGTGAGCAGCAGCGCTCTGTTATCGGTGGTGGCCGCCCTGGCCCAAATTGGGCTTCCATTGAGAAACGCCCCGCCGGTTGAGGCTGAAAACATTTCCCGTCGAATCGGGTCGTACACGGCTCCCGCCAGAATTTCGCCGTTGTATTCCGCCCCAATAGAGACGCAGAAAAATGGTAAACCGGTGGCAAAGTTGCTGGTACCGTCGATGGGGTCGATGAACCAACGCACGGCCCCCTCTCCCCGCGCGCCCCCTTCTTCGCCCACAATTGATGAGTCGGGGTAGTGCTGAAAAATAAAATCAGAAATGATTTGCTCAGATTTCCGGTCGTATTCGGTGACCAGGTCAAAAAAGCCGGCCTTTTCCGTGGCCGATACACCCCCCCCAAACGCATCGACCAACATGTCGCCCACCGACAGGGCGGCATCGATGGCAATTTGGGTTAACGTCTGCGAAAGCTGCTCGTTGTTTTGAGTGGGTGCAGGGAAATTATTTTTTGAAATGGACATAGGGTTTCTCCACAGGGGACAGGGGACAGGGGGCTTTCACCTGTAACTTGTCACTTGTCACTTGATACTTGATACTTGTTAACATGGGGATTGCGCCCCGGTGGAATCGAGGCAGATTTGCAGCGTTTCGTCGTTTAAATCCAGTCGAACCACACGCACGTAATCATCGGCGTCAACAATGGTAAAGAAGGTCATGTAGGTGGTTGCGCCGGGTTGGGGGCCGGAGCCGGTGTAACCGTAAAAACACCCCTGAACCAATTTACCGTTGGCCGTGGTAAATGTGGGCAGCCAGTTGTCGGCCACGGGAACGGTTGATTTGTTGGTCAGGCTCAATTCCAGGTTGAAGCCCTTCATGTGGATTTTATCATTAAAATTGCCCGTCCGGTACGCCTCGCATATGTCATCTCCCCAGGGCGCGCCCCAGGTTTCGTAATGATGCTGCCCGGCCACCGCCATTTGGTACAGCAAACTGGTGACCTGCGCGGACGTAGCCGTTGGCCGTGGGGTGGAAACCGGTTGGGGGGTGCTGGTGGCGGAAGAAGTTGCCGTACCTTTCCGGCTGGTTAAATTATCAATGTAAATTGAGCCGCGACCGCTGAACGTATCTGAGCCGTCATCCAGCACAATTCCCTGAAAACTGATGGGATAATCGATAACGCCATTATTTGGCCCACTGATATGTCCACTGGGCCACGACTGGTCGGGATTTAGGACAGCGGTCATCTCTTTCCAGCCGGTGTGTTTAACCTGTCCAAAGCTCATCTGCCAGACTTGCCCCGCCGCATCTTTAATCCACACATTCAGAAAGTGGCCCTGCCCATCTCCCAAAACCCAGGCGGAAATAGTGTTAGGCTGCCCGGAAAGGGAATGATTTTGCAAAAATACCACGTAATCATTATTTGAGGTGGGGAAGCTGTAACTGAGCTGGCCGGCATAGTTGCCCCCAAATGCCTCGGAGGTAGTGCGGTTAAATTCGCCGTTGGCCTCGTCACCCCGCTTCCAGGTACCGGCGCTTTCAAAATCCTGAAAAACACCCAGCGGCGCGGAGACAATTGGCGTAGCCGAAGGTTTTGCGGTGGGTTTGGGCGTGGCCGAGGAGGCCCGGGTACTGGTGGGTGGAGCCGCCGTAAATGTTGGAGATGGGGCAAACGTCGGGGTTGCCGAAGGCACAACCGGGGTATTGGTGGCGGTTTCGGTGGGTGGTTCTGAATCCAGTTTGGCCTGTTCTGTGGCGGCAATGGCCGCTGCGACGGTTGCCTCGGTATCAACCGGAGGTTCAAGCCCGGTTCTGGCTTGTTCTGTGGCCGTGGCGGCCAGCGCAGACAGCGTGGCCTCTACGTGGCTGCCGGCTGCCTCACCGGCTTTCGCCTGTTCGGTAGCGGTTACGGCAGGCGCGATAATTTCGGTCCAAACGGGGGCGGGGGCCGGTTTGTCCGCGCCTCTGCGCTCGGGCGAGAGACACAGTC
>CAYWSS010000223.1:0-1804 GCA_964460505.1 uncultured Caldilineaceae bacterium
TTAGGTGGCTCGGTCGGAGACCGGCCACAGCACCGGGTTTACTGAACCTGTACGCCCACAGGGTAGTTGTTTGCAAAGCCGGCAAAATAATGGCCGCTCCCCAGGCTCCCTGAGTTATGGTGCAGACCAGGCCGTAACGTTTGTTAAAGGTGCGACTGAGGGGCGTGGCCAATAAATTGCCAAGCATGCCCACCAGGAAATTTCCCCCCATAATTATCCCAAAGAAAATACTGTTTCCCCGGCTTCCGCCCAACAGATTTGCAAAATAGGGCTGCCAAAAACTCTCCAGACTGATGATGGCCAGCCCGCTCACCAGCGATGCGCCCATCAGCAGCAAAATAGTGGGATTGTGTCGCGTCAGGCTTAATCCGGTGCAAATGATGGCCGGCGTTTGGCAGAAACCCTGTTTCCAATCCTCAGGCTGCACAGAGCGTTGGTCTTCTTTGACCAAGTGGATAGTGGTTGTTACCAGGATAATTTGAGTAGCGACAGCAAAGACAATGGGAATAGAAAAAGGGGTGAGCGCGGCGGTGCCGTCGGCGGGTAATCCGCTGAAGAGATAGGGGATGAGGCTGCCAATCAGCGTGCCCAGTCCCAGCGCGAGCAGGGTGAAGGTGCCGGCTCTGGCCAGAGGCGGTTGCAAATCAATGTCCGGGTCTGCCGCTTGCAGCGCGTCCACAAACCAGGCATCCAGCGCCCCGGAGGAGAGCGCCCGGCCAATGCCGTTCAGCGTAAAGGCTACCAGCACAGTGGTAAACGAGAAGGCAAACAGAAATACGATGCTGCCAATGGTCATAATGCTGTAAGCCATTACAGCCACCCGTTTGCGCCCAATCGCATCGGCCAAGCCGCCGGTGGGCACTTCCAGCAGGACAATGGTCAGCGAGAAAATGCCCATCAACAATCCCACTTGAAACAGATTTAAGCCGCGAGCCTGGGCTAAAAGAATAAAAAGCGCCACCGGCAGCGCCATTGCGAACCAGAACAGGGAAATGATCAAATAGTAGGCGCGTTGAATTTGGTCAATTGAGTTCACAGAAATATCCTCGTATAATATGTTCGTAGTCAGGCGCGCAATGAAGTAAAGTGCCGGCTAAGGCCGCTCCGCTATCGCTGCGAGACTGACTACCAACATTACCTGTCTCCTTCTAAAAATAAGCTGTTGGAGCGTCAAACTATAGTTTGACGCTCCGTATTTTCACCAGCGGTGCTGTGGTGTAATTTTTATCAAATTCTCAAAAAAAACATCAGGTCATATGATGACATTATTATATTGTTAATATGTCAAATTGAAGTCGGTTTGTCAATGCCTTTTTACTGAAAACTCCGCAGAAATGGCTTGCCTGCTTTGTGAATTTACGGCGTATGGAAAGGACTCACTTTACATGACTTCAGAAGGTGCAGCTATCGCCTTTGGTCTGGCATCCGCTGCCAGTTGGGGAACCGGAGATTTTAGTGGTGGCATGGCCACCAAGCGGTCTGGTGTTTACAGCGTTATCATTTTGTCCCAGTTGATCGGCGGGATTTTCCTGGCGATAGCGGGGTTAGTTATTGGTGAAAAGATACCGTCGGCCTATGATTTGAGAATGGGGGCCATCGCCGGCATGGGGGGGCATTTGGATTGGCAGGGCTGTACAGCGGTTTGGCCCGCAGCCGGATGGGGCTGGTGGCTCCGCTTACAGCGATAATTGCCGCGATGCTGCCCATCGCAGTGGGGGCGTTTACCGAGGGGCTGCCCTTAACGTGGCAACTGCTGGGTTTTGGATTGGCTTTGATGGCAGTTTGGTTTTTGGCCGGAGACAAG
>CAYWSS010000223.1:1904-8487 GCA_964460505.1 uncultured Caldilineaceae bacterium
CAAGCTGTCAAGCTAAAAAACGACCCGCATCATCAGGGATAGAATTCTGTGTCGGGATGGAAATCTTTCCAGGCCCAATCAAACGAAGAGAGATAGGGCACTTGCAGGATGGTTTCGCCCTCCAATGCCCCCTCGCGGGCCAGGCCACGGATGCTGTCCCAGAGGGTGCCGGTTTCGGCATCAACCAGATGCCGGCCATCCTCGGCCGGCGACAGGGTCAGCACCTGCTCTCCCACCTGCCGCAAAAAAGCCTGCACGTTGCGCGTTTGCCCGTCGGCAACCAGGGCCACCGGGTAGGGGCCAATAAAATCGTTGACCACCCGCGCTTCGGTGAGGGCCGGGTAGTAGTAGGCTTTGCTGTACTCGCCCAAAGTGATGCCGATAACCCAGCCGTCGCGGGGGCGTTCCGTGGCAGAAAACAAGCCCTGTTTATCGTTGATCATGGCCAGCGTATTCGGGTGTTCCGCCTTCCAGGTTGCCCACGGGATAATCGAGGCCGGGATAAGTTCCAGCGTGGTGCCTTTTAATTCTCCGGCAATGGCCTGCCCCCAAACCTGGCTCCAGACGCTCTGCGTTTTGTGGTCAAACCAGGTCATGGCATTCATAAACAGGCCGCCCTGATTACCAAATACAACGGTTTCTCCGTTTATTCTCCGGTCATGCACGATGCCGGTATAACAGAGCGGTCACCACGTAACCAGAACAGGCACTCCCCCCACCGTGTCGTTGACCATCTCCCGCCGGTTCAGCGGGCCGATGGCATACGCCCTGGCTTCGCCATTAATTTCCACACCAATGACCAGTTCATCATCCGTGTAGGGGGCGCTGTCAGCCGGAGCAAACTCAGGATCATAAACGGGAAAAATGGCGTCCCGGGCCAGAAGCTGGCTCCAGCGATAATCACCGTCTTCCAGCTTGTGTTCCGGCGCGGGAATATCGATGCCGGCTTCTATTTGGTTGCGGGGGACCACCGGTTTTTGGGGCGATTCAGTTTCCGGCACCACGGCTGCCTCCTCAATTGCATTAGCGGGAGGTCCGGCGTTGGCAGTGTCTTTGGTTTCAACCGGAGGCTGCGCGGGGGCAACGTTGGGGTTGGTCTGGGACGCCGTTTCCGGGTTCTCCGAAGAAACCGCAATCGAACAGCCGGCAATGGACAGCAGGGCCACGGCAATGGCGGGGATTATCAACGATTTCTTTTTCATCTCACCGACCTCGCTTTCTCATTCATTCCAATAAGCTCAGTATACGCCTGAGTGCAGCGAAAATCGGTGAGACATCTTACACAGTCAGGTATTCGGCAATGAGCCGGGCAGAATTGGCCACGGATTCAATGTGGGTGCGTTCGTAGGCGTGAGAACTGTCTACGCCGGGGCCAATCAGCCCCACCCGCACATTCACCCCGGCATATAAGGCCGCGCTGCCGTCGGAGTTGTAGTTTACATATACATCCAGGTTGTAGGGAATGTTGGCCGCTTCTGCCAATTGAACCAACCGGCGGCGCAGGTGTAAATCGTAGGGGCCGCTGCGGTCTTTGACGCAAATGCTCACTCCAAATTCGTCTGATGCCTGCCCTTCGCCGACTGCACCCATGTCGACGACCAGCATTTCTTCGGTGTTTTCCGGGATGCCGGCAGCGCCGCCATGCCCCACTTCTTCGTAGGTGCTGAAGTAGAGGTAGGCCGGCTGCAAGGGGGGGACTCCGGCCCGCTTCATCAACTCGACCGCGCCAATCATGGCGGCCACGCCGGCCTTGTCATCCAGATGCCTGGATTTCACAAAGCCGGCGTCGGTATATTTGGTGCGGGGATCCCAGGCTACAAAATCGCCCACAGCAATACCCAGCGCCACTGTTTCGTCTCTGGATTGGGTGCGCGCATCCAGCCGCACTTCCAGATGGTTAATGGACGCGCCGAGTTTTGCTACTTCGTCTCTGCTGTGGACGTGAACCGATTGCTTGTTTAACAGAACGGTGCCGGAAATTGTTTCGCCCGAGGCGGTCTCGACTATGCAATATTCTCCCGCTACCGTTGCCGGCAAATAGCCGCCCAACGCTGATAACTTTAAGCGCCCGTTCGCCTTGATTTCCTTGACCATGGCCCCCAACGTATCCACGTGGCCGGTGACCGTTTTGGCCGGCCCCTTTTCAGGTGAGGCTCCGGGCAGGTTTGCCACCAGCGCCCCCTTCACGGTGCGGTAAGTTTTCAGACCAAGCTGCCGGCAAGCAGCATCAATAAGAGAGATGGCGGCGTCAGTGTTCCCCGTGGGGCTGGCTGTTTTGAGCAGTTTGATTAGAAAATCAGCCATATATTTAGAATCGGGTTGTGTGTTTATCGGCACAGATTTCTCCTTTGAAAATCAGGGGTTAGGGGTCAGGAATTAGGGAAAAACGCTTTACCTAACCCCTAACTCCTAACCCCTGTCGTTAAAATTTCCAGTATCGAATTTGTCGAAAGCGGCCGGGAATTGCCAGCGCGCCGGCATATCCCGGCGCGGGCTGAAATGCCGCCAGTGTCCATTTTTCAGCGGCGTGGCCATCGTCCTGAATGCGCACAATTTTAGGCGGAACACCGGGCAGCAGCGTAACATCAAATTCGTCCAGCGATTGCGTTAATCCCAGCCCGATGGCTTTAATGTACGCTTCTTTTCGGGTCCAGCAGTTGAAAAAGGCGCGTGGTTTCTTTTCGGCTGAAACCGTGCGATACTGCTCATATTCCTGCGGGGAGAAGAAGCGTTTGGCCACGGCTTCCATATCGCTCAACGTTCTAAGGGCTTCAAGGTCAACCCCCAACTCGCAATCGGGGGTAACCGCAACCAGCGCCAATCCGTGGGAGTGAGCAAGGTTGAAATAGAGCGGCAGGTCAGGGGTGGACACCAGCGCGGGTTTGCCCTGGGCGCCGTACTCAAATTGCAGGTGTTCCGGCGCGTGCTGTAAATATCTCCCTAAAATCAAGCGCAACTGTCCCCGCCCGGCCATAAAATGCCGCTGAAGATGCTCAAACTTAAAGCGATAGGCGCGCTGCCGTTCATCGTCAGACAGGAGCCTTTCAAACTGTTTAACGCGCTCCGGCGGGTGTTCAAGCGGAGCGCACCAAACGTGGACTTCCTTTTCTTCAAACGCAGGACTCTGCGGGCCGGCGTGCCAGGTGCAATGGGGTTGATCGGAACCTGTCATTGAGCCTCGCTGACGGCAGCTAATGTTTGTTCGGCAATTTCCAACTCTTCGTTAGTGGGGATAACCAGCACTTTTACCGGGCTGTTATCGGCCTGAATTTCTGACAACTCCCGCTTTTTGCCACGGTTCTTTTCCTTATCCACAATGATACCAAAGTTTTGCAATCCCCGGCAACTGCGCCACCGCACAATGGGGCTGTTTTCGCCAACGCCGGCGGTAAAGACCAGGGCATCCACCCGACCCAACACAGCCATATACGCGCCAATATATTTTTTAATGCGATAGCTGTACATATCCAGCGCCAGTTGGGCCTCGGTATCGCCGGCGGCTTCCCGCTCCTCAATATCGCGCAGGTCGCTGGCCCCGCACAGGCCCACCATACCGCTTTGCTTGTTGAGCATCTTGTCGATGTCGGCCAGCGGCATCTCAAGTTTGGTGGCCAGATAAATAATAATTGCCGGGTCGATGTCGCCGGAGCGGGTGCCCATAATCAGGCCGGGCAGCGGGCTAAAGCCCATTGATGAGTCGATGGATTGACCCCCTTTAACCGCGGTGATACTGGCCCCGTTGCCCAGATGGGCCGAAATAACATTGGTTTTTGCCGGCGGTTTGCCCAAATGCTTTGCCGCTTCCTTAGCCACATACAGATGCGATGTGCCGTGAAAGCCATAAGACCGAATGCCGTGTTCGGTGTAAAGGGCATTGGGCAGGGCGTAGCGATAGGCTTTGGGGGGCATGGTCTGGTGAAACGCGGTATCGAACACGGCTACCTGCGGGGCATCGGAAAAAATCTTCATGGCCACCTCAATGCCTTCCAGATTGGCCGGGTTGTGCAGCGGAGCCAGCGGGATTAGCTCGCGCATTTTGTCGATAACCTCACCGTTGATGAGAGTGGTCCGGCTAAAGCGCTCTCCCCCGTGAACCGTGCGGTGCCCCACAGCATTAATATCAGAGGGGGCGTTGATCACGCCGATTTCTTCATCCATCAACAGGGCGGCAACCTGCTCCAAGCCTTGCTGGTGATTTTCGATGGCATTTTCTCTGATGATTTCTTCTGCCTGGCCATCCTTAAAAATCTTGTGTTTAATTCGGCTTCCGTCCAGCCCAATGCGCTCCACCAAACCGCTGGTGAGCGCCTTTTTTTGATTCATATCGAAGAGCTGGTATTTAATTGACGAGCTTCCTGAGTTAATAACCAGAATTTTCATTTGTGCGTTTGTTTCCTCACTGTTCTAATTCGGCTTGCGCCTGGATGGCGGTGATGACGACGGTGTTGACAATATCTTCCACGGTGCAGCCCCGGCTCAAATCGTTGACGGGTTTGTTTAATCCCTGAGACATGGGGCCAACGGCAATGGCTCCGGTTTCCCGCTGCACCGCTTTGTAGGTGTTGTTGCCGGTGTTTAAGTCGGGAAAAATCAGGACGGTGGCCTGCCCGGCCACCTCAGAATTGGGCAATTTTTGGCGGCCTACTGCTTTGTCTACGGCGGCATCGTACTGGATAGGCCCCTCAATTTTCAGGTCGGGCCGGCGTTGCCGGGCAATTTTGGCAGCTTTGCGTACCCGCTCTACTTCTTCGCCCTTTCCTGATTCGCCGGAGGAGTAGGATAGCATCGCCACTTTTGGCTCAATGCCAAATGCGCTGCTGGAATCGGCGGAGGAAATGGCGATTTCTGCCAGTTCTTCGGCGGTGGGTTTGGGGTTTACGGCGCAATCGCCATAAACCAAAACGCGGTCTTCGAGGCACATAAAAAATACGGACGACATCACGGAAAAACCGGGTTTTGTTTTTACAAACTGTAGTGCCGGTTTAATGGTGTGCAACGTGGTGTGTACTGCGCCCGAAACCATGCCGTCGGCATCTCCTTTGTAGACCATCATTGTGCCAAAATAAGAAACATCGGTCATGGTGTCTTTGGCTTGCCTCAGGGTAAGCCCTTTGTGCTGCCTTAAATTATAAAGTGTTTCCACGTAATTAAAGAAATCCGGAGAGTTCTGCGGCTCGACAATCTTGATTTTTTCCAGGTCTATCCGCCGGCCGTGCCGGCGAATTGCGTTCGTGATTTCGTCCTCATTACCCAGCAGCGTGATATTCACAATATTTTGGTCAAGCAGTATTTCTGAAGCTTTTAATATTCGGGGGTCGGTCCCTTCCGGCAGCACAATATGTCGTTTATGGGTCTTGGCCTTTTCCTGCAAGTTGTACAGGAACATTTTAGGCGTCAGCCCGCGCACTTCAATGCTGTTGATTTGATTTTTCAGCATGTCAGTATCAATGTGCTTGTCAAAAAGTTTCAAACTGAGGGCGATTTTGGCCTGGTTATCAGATATAATATAAGAGCGAATGGAGTTTATATTTGCTGCGGTTTCAAACGTATTTGGTTCAACGGAAAGAATGGGCAGCACATGAGGCAGGCCATCTAACAACCGTTGAATAGAAGGCACCGGTTTTAAACCTGCGGTCAGCAGTATCCCGGCAATTTGCGGATAATTTCTGGATTGGTGCGCCTGTAGCGCGCTTAAAATTACCTCGCCCCGGTCTCCCGGCGTAATGACCAGCGCGTTGTCTGTGAGGTGGTCCAGGTAATTTTGTACCTGCATGGCCACGACCGTGTAGCGGTATGCCTGCCGTTCCAGCCGGTCATGTCCGTAAAGCACCTCGGCATTTAGGTGATTGGCAATTTCTTTGATAGTGGGACTGTTGAGAATTTTGTTTTCGGGCACAACAGAAATGAACATATCTTCATCGGGCAGCGCCTCTTTTAGCCTCTCCAGAATTTCATCTCCCTGAGCCGGATTGGCTCGATTGATAATAGTGCCTACAATTTGGCACGCTTTATTCTTAAACAGGTCAATTGCCAGATGAACGGGATCGACCACATCACTGACCTCGCGGTTGGCGGCATTGCCCAGCACCAGCACCGGCGAACCCAGGTTTTGGGCAATATCTGTGTTGATGTCGAACTCAAAGGCTGAACTTTCGCCGACAAAGTCGGAGCCAATGCACAGGATAAAATCGCACTTGCTTTCCAGGGCCTTGTATTTTTCAATGATTCTATCCATAAATTCATCGTACCGGCCCTGGGCCAACATATCATTGGCTTCGCGCATTAAAAATGCATACGTGTCTTTATAGTCAATATCCAGCTTAAAGTGGGAAAGGATCAGGTTAATATTTTTGTCTCTTTTGGCGGGAAATTGTTCACTGATAAGTGGGCGAAAAATGCCAACCCGCCTGGTCTTTCGCAGCAACATTTCGGTGATACCCAACGATATCAGCGATTTTCCACAGTGTGGTTCTGTGGTGGTGAGATAGATAGAATTTGTCATATTTATTACCTTGCAAAGTAAGATTTATTGTAACTACTTAGGCACACACCTTTGTAGCCGCTATAGTAGCGGCCTTTTGCC